>JAPLUM010000581.1 GCA_026397605.1 Verrucomicrobiota bacterium
GCGCTAATGGATTAGGTTTTGAGTCGGATGGCGCAGAGGCGCTTTCATATGCCACGGATTTGGGGGTGACTTTGACGTCCAATTCATGGACGACGAATGTGTATAGTCAGACACTCAAAGATGCTGTGGATGAGGCTGGTGCTGCGGGCATTTTGTGCGTGGCTGCTGCTGGGAACGATGGCCGTAATCTACAATGGTTTCCGGTCTATCCAGCAGCTTTTACGAGTGCGAATGTGATCTCTGTGACGGCGACAACACGCAATGATGAGCTGTGGTCCTTTTCAAATTTCAATGCAACTCTGGTGGATCTGGCTGCACCTGGGACAGACATTTTCAGCACGCTTCCGGGCGGGTCTTATGGCCTCAAAAGCGGCACGTCGATGGCGGCACCTCATGTGGCTGGGGCCTGTGCTTTATTGAAGAGTCTAAAGCCGACGCTGACGCACAGCCAGATTCAGAGCTTGATTTTGAATCAGGTGAATCCATTGCCGTCATTGACCGGGAAATGTGCGACTGGAGGACGGTTGAATGTTTACAATTCGATGCTGGCTGTCAGCGATCTGTTGGTGACTCCAACGAATGGTTTTTCTAGCAGCGGCGTGATCGGCGGTCCGTTCAGTCCAGCCACACAGACATTCACGCTAACAAATTTTGGCAGTAGTACTTCCAGTTGGACAGCTGCGGTGGATCGGAGCTGGATCACTCTTGCGCCTGCAAGTGGCAGCTTGGCCGCGGGAGCTAGTCAGACGATCTCGGTCACGCTCAATGCGGCGGCAGCCCAATTACTTGCCGCTACTCATTCAGGCGTTGTTACGGTCACTAATTTAACGACGGGTCGCATCCAGACACGTGCGGTGATTTTGGCTGTATCTGCGGCTCCTGTGTTCACAACGAATTTGAATGCAGATCCTGGCTGGCCTAGGACAGGTCAATGGGCATTCGGAGCTCCTCAAGGTCTTGGCGGTGTAACTACAGGCAACCCTGATCCGATGGTAGGTGCAACAGGTGTGAATGTCTTCGGGGTGAATCTGACTGGTGACTTTGATGTGAACCAAAACACGCCGCAATATTTCACGGCAGGTCCATTCAATCTGAGTGGGCATCATGACACACATTTGCGTTATCAACGTTGGCTCAATACGGACTTTTATCCCTGGAGTAGCATGAGAGTGGAAGTCTCGACGAATGGGACAACTTGGTCCAGCGTTTGGAGCAATCAGTTGGTGTCCCCGAGAGATACTGCTTGGGTGGCGATGGATCATGATCTTTCAGCCTTGGTTGATGGTCAAAGCCAAGTCTATGTGCGGTGGGTCCATGAAATCACCAGCAGTGGGGCCTATGCACTATCAGGCTGGAATGTGGATGACATCGAGATAGCGGCTATTCCCGATAAACAGCTCAAGTTAGTGGTGCCTGTTCCATTGACGGAAGGTGGCGCTACGGTAGCTGCGACCATCATGGTAGCTCCTGCTCCAACGAGTAATCTAGTCGTGACACTCACGTCTAACAGACCTGGAGAGGAGATTTCTTTTCCCAGCACCGTGACAGTTTTAGCAGGTCAGACTGAGGTGAATTTTAATCTGACCCCGATCAATGATACACGAATCGATGGCACGCAAAGTGTGACTCTCACAGCTGCCTCTGCAACTTGGCCTAGTTCAAGCACGAATGTATCGGTGCATGACAATGAATCAGGAAACTTAACACTGATCCTGCCTGCCAATGTGACAGAGGGGGCTTCTCCTGTGACGAACAACGCACGGGTCACTTTGCCGAGTGCAGCAGTCGTTAATATCGTGGTGCCATTGACTTCCAGCGATATCACTGAGTTAACCGTGCCGAGCACCGTGACCATTTTACAAGGTCAGACGCAGGCGTTTTTCACACTGACCATGCCTGAGGATAATTTGCTGGATGGTGCCCAGTCCGTGACTGTGACGGCTAGTGTGGTGAATTGGCCTGTGAGGACGGCTAACCTGCAGGTGTTGGATAATGAAAGTACCCAATTAGCTGTGAGTCTGCCAGCGGTGGCGCTGGAAAGTGCCGGCACCTTGGTAGACGTCGGCAGGGTGAGCTTGCAGGGGATTTTGGTGAATCCATTGACGGTCAATTTGACCTCAAATGACCTGACAGAGCTGACGGTGCCAGCGTCTGTATTGATACCTGCGGGTAGTAATGAAGGGTTCTTTAATATGACTCTGGTAAATGATGCCCTCAATGATGGGGCGCAAACTGCGCAGGTCACTGCGAGCGCAGCGGGCTTTGTTTCCGGTTCGGCGACGATATCTGTGATGGATGATGAGCTGCCTGCGTTGCCCGCGAACCCTAGCCCGGTGCATAGTTTCAGCCCTTCGCATCCCGAGGCGGATCTCGCCTGGAGTTTTGATGCGCTGAGCGGAGGTGCGCCGACCAGTTATGAAGTCTATTTTGGCACGCTAGCTGTACCTAGCGAGTTGTTGGGCAATGTGGTCAGTGCGGCAATGCCTTTACCACGACTAGAGCCAGCAACGGTTTATTATTGGCGGATTCATTCTAAACGTGGGGCTCAAACCAGAGTGGGGCCGGTGTGGAGTTTTACGACGGCTCCGATTGGCCCTTTGCATCATCTTGGCTGGTCAAATGTGCCCTCTGCGGTGGTCCGTGGCAGTGCCTTTAATGGACGTGTCACAGCCTATGATGTGTGGGACAATCTGCTGACGGGATTCGCAGGTCCGGTCACGTTGGCGGCTTTTGCTCCAGCTGGCCCTGTCACGACAGGGCAGGGGACGTTCCCTTGGTTCCTTCCATTGGCCACGTACTATCATGATGCTCGCACACAGGCCATTTATTTGCCGAGTGAGGTAGGTGTCGCTGGAAGGCTGACGTCACTCGCATTGGATGTGACCCAATTGCCTGGTCAAATCATGAATGACTTCACCATCCGGCTCAAGCATACATCTCGGGATGAGTATCCAAGCAATAACCGCACTTGGGAAAACAGTGGCTGGGTGACGGTCTTTAACGGCGCGGTTTCCTTATCTACAATGGGCTGGCGCGTTTTTTCTTTCTCCCTGCCCTTTGACTATGATGGTGTGCAGAATCTCATGGTGGATATCTCTTTTAATAACAGCAGCTACACTTCAGATGGTAAGGTGCGCTCGTCGATCACGGTGGGCAATCGTACGCTCGCGTACACCTCGGATAGCGGTCATGGATCACCGCTTAGTTGGGATGGCAATTCACCGCAGGGCATTGCGTATAACACGCTGCCAAATGTAACCTTTACGCGTTCGGAGTCGCCACTGATCGTGACACCCACTGTGAGTGGTGCCTTTACTCAGGGTGCATGGAGCGGAAATATAACTATTCCAAACGCGGCTGAAGATGCTTGGTTAAGGGCAGTCGAATTTAGCAATCCTACGATCACGGGTGAGTCAAGTCTGGTGGATGTCGTGGCGGTCAACGATTTCACTCTGCATGCAGAGCCTCCTTACACGGGTGGTTTGGATAATGTGATCTCTTGGGATGCTCTCGGAGCAAACTACGAATATGAAATTCAGCGTGCGACGATGAGTAACTTTAGTGATGCCGTTTCGACAGGTTACTCCACGGCTTCCGAGAAAACTTACACCATGCTGATGGATGGTCAGCTGTATCACTATCGTGGACGGGCCCGTGCGGCTGGGTTGGAAGGCCAGTGGTCTGTGCCTGGCATCGGTGCTTCTTCGACGAATGCTTTTGTCAGTTGGACGCAAAGTCTAACGGCGCTCGCGGATGGAGTGAATACCTTCACCGTTGCGGCAAGTGACAATGCTGTGCCCGAGAATACTCGCACAGAACTGTGGTCCATTCTTCGAGTCAGTGATCCATCCTCAGATGACGATCAAAACGGTGTCTCGGCTTTGTCCGAATATGCCTTCAATGCGGGTGGGGTTCAGGGCATGCGTGCCCTGCCTGCGGTGAGTCGAGATGGCCAACATCTGATGCTCAACTTTCGTCGTCGGATCTCGAATCCGTCGAGCCTGCAGTATCATGTCGAGACCAGCGCCACCCTTACCTCCTGGCAGGCGGCGGCTAGCGCAGCGGAAGTGATCAGCGTGAGTCCCACTGGAGATGGCATTACGGAAACCGTCACCGTGAGATTTACCCCAACCATGAATTCCAGTAGCGGGCTCTTCGTGCGCTTGCGGTTGGAGCTGCCGTGAGTCTTAGCTGTGTATAAAAAAGGCGCTCAAAGCCAAGCCTTGAGCGCCCATGTGGAAAAGAAAAATTAAGCAATCGCTTCTAGCTTGCGGGCCAGAGCATCTTTGGATTGCACGCCAACCACGGTTTCTTTGACTTCACCATTTTTGATGAATAGTAGCATCGGGATCGAGCGGACTCCGTACTGTTGGCTCAGCTGAGGGCTTTCATCGACATTGACCTTGATGACTTTGATGGCTTCACCTTTTTCTGCGGCAAGTTGATCGAGGATAGGGCCGAGCATACGGCAAGGGCCACACCATTCTGCCCAGAAGTCCACGAGCACAGGGACCGTAGTCTTGGCGATTTCAGAGGCAAAATTGGTATCGTTGAGGAGGAGGACTGCTTCGCTGGCCATAATGTTATAGATTTGAGTGACTGTTTAAAGGGATACGCATGAGGTAGGCATTCAGGACCAAGGTGCAAACTTTTTTCGTGCTAGATGCCGCTTTCCCGATTATCGCCAGAGATATGAGCCTTGATCACCCTGATGGTATGACCCGCCTTCGTTACATCGTCCACCGCCTGCGCGCGCCTGGAGGCTGCCCCTGGGATATGGAGCAGACACACGAAACTTTGATTCCCCATGTTCTGGAAGAAGCCTACGAAGTGGTGGATGCGATCAAAAGTGGCAATCCAGAGCTTATTTGTGAGGAATTGGGGGATCTGCTGCTCCAACCCGTCCTCCATGCCGAGATTGCCTCTAGTCAGGGTACTTTTGATCTCGATCAAATGGCGCACGTGCTTTCTGATAAGCTGATCCGTCGTCACCCGCATGTCTTTGGGGAACAGAGCACTATCACGACAGATGCGGTTCTGACTCAATGGGATGCGATCAAGCGTCAGGAAAAAGGCACACAGAGCGAAGGCCATCTGCACGGAGTCGGCAACGGTCTGCCAGCGCTCATGCGTGGGCAAAAGCTACAAAAAAAAGCCGCTCGAGTAGGTTTCGACTGGCCTGATGCAGTGCCCGTCTTCGCTAAAATTCGCGAAGAGGCGGCTGAATTGGAAGAAGCCGTGGCCGCGGGTCAAACCGCAGCCATGGAAGAGGAATTGGGGGATTTACTCTTCAGCGTCGTCAATTTAGCCCGAAAACTCGGAATCGAGTCCGAAGCTGCCTTGGCTGCCGCTAATGAAAAATTTATCCGCCGCTTTCATGCTGTGGAGGCTGAAATCATCGCCAGTGGAAAAAAACTGGGAGAGGCAACCTTAGCCGAAATGGATGCCGCCTGGGATGCCGCCAAGAAGTCCAAAGAGGCCTGATTTCGACAAAAAGTGCCTTTTTTCTGCCAAGAGGCGGTATTTACCATGTATTTAGATTGACGATACGTGGGCATTTTTGTTATTCTCAACACAAATTCAGGATTTAGGTCCAAACCGTCAACGCAGAATCTCAAAGTCAAACTCCCATGAAAACACAAATCAGCCATCCTACCTACTTGAAAGTCGTCGCTTGCCGCAATGCCGCGTTTTCGCTCGTAGAAGTCGTTTTAGCTGTCGGTATCATGGCGCTTGGGGTGGTCACCATCCTCGGCCTCCTTCCTCATGGCATGGAAATGTCCCTCAAGACCGCCAATGAACAGGCTGAAACTCGGATTGTCGATCAGATCACAGGCGAGATTCAGGCAGCGGACTGGGATACAATGTCTGGGGTGGTCGGTGGAGGCACGGCTGGAATCACGAAAGCGTATGATGATCAGGGACTTGAGCTACCTGCGGGTAGTGATCTATTGACCTATCTTGCTAGAGTGCGCTTACTGGATATTTCTGAGGTCACCAATGGTGCGCGGATTCCTTCAGGGACAAAAGCTGCCGCAGGAGTTTCGACCAACAAAAACCTGCGCCGCGTGATGGTAGAGGTCGCAGTGACTCAAGATATGAATTTCAATTTTAACTCACCACCCCCTGCAATCACGGTGAAGAGGTTTACTCAGCTCATTGCTAAAATGAGGAAGTAAATGGGTATCCTGAACAAATCTTAATTATGAAAGCAATACATCAAGCTTGCTCTTTGATGGGGTTTAAATCTTCAAAAGTCTGGCCTAAAATTGGGCTGGGAATTTTGATGGCGGTTTCGACTTCACAGGCACAAACCACAGTGAACGGAGCATGGAGCACCAACGGTGGTGGCGGTTGGGGTGGAAATCTGGGAAACTGGGCACTGAATGCACCCTCCCGTGTTGCTGATCTTTCCTTGAGCTTAAAGCCGTCTGCTACCGCAACGATTACCCGAAATAGTCGGGGAGAAATTTTCTCCGTGAACCTTGTTTCTGGTGGCCTTGGATATACCAGCCCACCGACAGTGATTATTTCTGGCGGTGGTGGTTACGGCGCGCGGGCTGTGGCGACAATCAATAGTGGGGTCGTCACAGGCCTAAAGTTAGTATCCAAGGGTGGTGGATATACCTCTACACCAACCGTGACGATCACGAGAGAGGTGGCAGACATCACTGTACTGCGCAGTGGTTCAGGTTACACAGGAGTGCCCAATCTTTTTTTGGTGAATGGTGGTGCTTATACGGTGCCTCCTACGGTCACTTTTAGTGTGGGAGCGGGTGCTACGGCTACGGCCACTCGAACTGGAGGTGCCATTACTGCGATTACTCCTACAGCCGTCGGGATTGGCTACGGAAAACTTGGAACACGCGTGGTGATTACTGGTGGTGGTGGCACTGGTGCTACCGCTGATCCCGTTATTACCGGGGACGTTAATATGGACGTATCTGCAAATGAGGCGACTGATACTCTGACCGTGACTGGTAATGCACCAGCCAATGGTGTGCCTGTTGAGTTTTCCGGAACTGATTCGATCCCTGCCGGACTTTCCCTAACTCAGCGTTATTTCGTGGTCAATTCTTCGGGTAGCAGCTTTCAAGTTTCTCTGTCTGTTGGCGGTGCACCCGTTGACTTTACAAGTAATGGAAGCTCTGTCGTCTTCACCTCGTCAGAGGGTCTTGGCCGCGTCGTTGGCTATGTCATCACTAATCAGGGTTCTGGCTACACCTCGACACCAACCGTAGCGGTAACCGATACTCAACCGACCATCCCAGCTTCTGGCGTAGCTATCATCGAGGATGGGCGCGTGACTGGAATTGACCTGCTTACAGGTGGGGAAGGCTATCTTGACGCGCCTCATGTGCGTTTTTCTGCGGGCACCGGAGACACCGCCATCGTGCGGTGCCTCGGGTGTTCTCACGACTGTCAATCTTAGTTCACTTGGAGAAGTAACTTCGGTGGGGTTAACCCAGGCAGGACAAGGGTTCACCTCAACTCCAACCATTGAGTTTGGCCGTGCTCTGATCCGAACCGCATTGGTGAGTTCGGCTGTATCAGGCGGCGCTGTTAGTGCTGTGAATGTGACTAATCCTGGTGCTGGATATGTGGCTGTTCCTGCAGTCACTTTTCAAACCAATGGCTGGCAGGGTTATGTATCCGCGCCGCGCGTGACTTTTACTTCCAATGGGATTCGAGGAGCTGTAGCCACAGCGACTCGTTCAGGCTCTGCGATTACCGCTGTTTCAGTTCAAGATGGCGGCAGCAATTATGTGGTAGCGCCGACAGTGAGTTTTGTCGGAGGTGGAGGCAGTGGTGCTACCGCCACTGCTGTTTTGAATTCTGGGCGGGTGGTCTCAGTCGCTATGATTTCGGGTGGTTCAGGGTATACGTCGGCGCCGACGGTCTTATTCACGGCTAGTGGCGTCACTTATCCCGTGGCTACCGCATCCTTTGCGGCAGGACGCGTCACAGGCTTCTCAGTGAGGAATAGTGGTGCGGGGCATGTGACTGCACCTTTGGTTTCGATTGCTGCCCCACCAAATGCGGGAGTGGCAGCGACCGCTACCGCAGTTTTGGATGGTGGTGCAAGACTTTACCCTTAGCTCTGGTGCAGGTGGCAACAATAGCTCCCTGACTTTTAATATGGGGCGATTAGGGGCAGGTAAGTCTTTTTTAAATAAAGTTCAAGGTGACCAAGACGTCATCAGTGCGCCGGTAGTGACAGATGAGGAACTGAATGTGCGGATCAATGCGGGCCGACTAACCCTGAGAAATAGCCTTCTAGGCACCGGTGATCTGGTGAGCTCTGGCAATGGCACACTGACTATTTCAGGTGCGGCCACCACGTCTGCGGTGGATTTATGGTTGCTCAACCGTGGCGGTGGCGGCACTGGGGCTCAAGTTTAGCTTGGCACTGTCGGTGGGACTTCTTTTGGTAATGTCCGGATTGGTAGTGCTAGTCTAGGTAGTGACGGAAGGGCTGTTTTGCAGCTTTTGCAGGGACGTAATGTAGATGTGACGGATACTTCTGCGCCTTATCGTGGTGATCAAATAGGAGATCTTTCCACCGTCATTGCCGATGGCGCTTCTGGTAGAGAAGCTTATCTCAAGTTAATGGGTGGGAACGAAACAATCGGCAACATTCTGGACATCAATAATAACTTAGTTTTGGAGAACATGGAAGGTGAGGCGGTTGACACGAACGCGACTTTCACTCTGGGGGGAAACAATCTTGATTCTTTCATCGGTGGCTTTGTCAGGAACCGCGCAAGCGGTAGCGGAATCGGTACAATTGGGATCACTAAAAATGGGGGCGGTGCGCTCACCCTCCAAGGTGGTAACATCTCTTACACGGGATTGACCTTGCTCAATGGCGGCATTCTCAATCTGGTAAATACAACCAACTTTGCGAGTACCATCCAGGCTGCTGTAGGCACGCGCTTGAATATTGAAACGACAGGAAGTAACTCGGTTAGTTTTAATGATGAGGTTACCGGCGCTGCCGCATTGCGTAAGTTCGGCACAGGAACACTGAGTCTTAATAGTGGCAATACTAAACTGGATTCTATCACCGTAACTCAGGGGGGCTTTTCTGTTCGTGCAGGTGCAGCCAGCCTCCGCGGAGGTAAATCGGAAATCAAGGACTCATTGGTAGTCCGCGGTAATCCAGGAGAGTCGAAAAACTTAACGATTGCAACAAGCTTGTCGGTCGGAAACCTTGACGTTCAAGGGCGCTATTTACTCCCTGGGATCTTTAGTATATCGGGTCAGTCATTTATTGCGGATAGCATAGGCACAGCGTTTGAAGGTGTTCTCGAATCCTCTGGAAATGTCAACATATCCAATTCAGCTCTTCTTTTGAATTCATTTTCAAATTCTGTGGAACGGACCGTTCAAGAAACTGCCTCCAACTCCTTGTCGCTTGTGTTGACCGATGCCACAAATCTGATCATTGGGTCCGTGATTACTTTGAAAGCAAATGAATCGGCAACAGGCGTAACGATTGCAGCAGATACACGAATTGTAGCCGTAAACCTGGCCAGTCGAACCCTGACATTGAGTAAACCCATCACCATTCCTGCAGGACGCGTTGTGAATGTTGACTACACTAGCAACACAGATGGTGCCATACGGGGTGAGTCTTTAAACTTTGCCGACGTTGCCTACGATGGCAGTCAATTCATTGCTGTTACCTCGAAGGGAACCATTCATACCTCCAGCAACGGTCAACTTTGGGAGCTGAATTACAGGGATCCAGCTGGAGTGCCCTTCTCTTCCATTGCTTGGACGGGCGAGCGTTGTGTGGTTGTCGGTAATCTAGGACGAGTGCTGACTTCACTGGATGGTAAGGTATGGACCGTTCAGGATTCTGGTTCCGCTCTTGATATGAGCGGAGTCACGACGACGAATTCCTCATTTACTGGAAATCTAAGTTCAGGTTCTGCGACCATTCAGAATGTGACTGGGGCCTCTAATTTCGCGATTGGGACGCCTGTTTATGGATTTGCGACCGCTGTTGGAGCCCGCATCTTGAGCATCTTGAGCGGTAACGCTTCAACGTCTGTTGTTGTCATAGATGGTGAGGCCACCAATTCTGCCACAAATGTTAATTTTGGCTACTTCCTTGGGACGACCTCGACAACAACGAATAAAACCACCATCACAGGTATTCGAACCGCACAAAATTTGACAAGTGGAATGGCTGTGAGCGGAACCTCTATCCCAGGTGGCACCACCATTCTGACGGTGGATGGCCCCAATAGTTCTATCACACTTTCACAACCATCTGCCCTTTCCAACGTCTCTGCCTCTCCGATGGGCATTTACAGAGTGACTCTTAGCGCTGGAAGTGCATCCGTGGTAGAAGTGTCTTCAGTCGCAGCGTTTAGACCAGGAATGTTAGCACGCGGCACCCTGATTCCTTTAGGTTCAAGGGTTACGGCGACAACGACCAACACATTGACCCTGTCGGCTCCGCTGAGTGTGAATGTCACCTCAGCTAGTTTGACACAAAGTAGATTTGCACGGTTAGCTTTGGGTGATTTTACCAGCGGCAGTTCCGCAGTCACAGGTGTGACAAGTGCATCTACACTAACCATTGGAATGCCCGTGGTCTTGCCTGGGGTGGTTCCATCAGGCACTGTTATCAATCTGATCAATGGTTCTACCATTACATTATCAAACAGCGCACTTCAAAATGCAGCCAGCGCGCAGTTTTCAGCCGGGTTTGATCTGGTCGTCGTGGGCAAAGGCGGAAGTATCATGACTACCTTGGGCGCTACAACTGGCTCGTGGCTATCAAGGGCCTCAGGAGTCACGACCAATCTTGAATCGATCACCGCATCTCCTTCTCTGATGGTTGCCGTTGGTGCAGAGGGTAGAATTTTGACTTCCAATGATGGGGCTACCTGGAATCTACAGACGCCGCCTTTTTCTAATAACGCGAATTTAATCCTAGCCACGGACATACTAACAAAGACGGTGACATTCAACAATCCGGCACAGACTGCGGCCACAGCCGTTAGTCTCAGCGGATTCAAGGGGAATACATCGGTTGCTGTAGGCAGTAATCGAGTCATTTCCGGCGTCACAGCGATGCCCTCTCTGCGCGTGGGTTTACCCGTGTCTGCGGAATCGGGCATTCCAGCAGGGACTCGCATTATCAGTGTGAATGATGCAGCTTCTTCATTTGGTATGAGCGCTGTCTCCACGATCACAGAGGCGCAGAAGCCGATCCGCACTTTGAGTGCTGTGTTTACTCAGGGTTCGACCACTCTAACCGAAGTGACTGATTTTAAGGGGTTAGCGCCCGGGATGCTCCTGCATGGCAGCGCTTTTGTTGGGACTGCAACAGCTACCATTTTATCTTTAGATGTTGAGGGAAGAAGGATCTTTTTGTCAGCCTTGCCATCTTCAAGAACTCTGGGACGCAGTAATTTCGGAGTCTTGTATGGCGATCTGACATTGAATAGTTCGACGGTAACGAATGTTACAAATATACCCAGTCTGCGGGTCTTTCTCGGGGCTGCGCATTTAACCTCCGGCAAAGGCGTTGCATCTGATGGCTTTATTTCTCCGGCTGCGACCATCAGCAGTTACAATTCAGGTGCCAATACCCTGACTCTATCTTCCCCTGCCGTTGGTACTGCGACAACTGTTCTCTACACGTTCGACGGCGAGGTGGACAATGGATCAAATCTGATCACAGGAGTGACTGATTTTTCCGGACTTTCAGTGGGAATGAATATCGTCGTCACAGGAGATATTTTGGGTTATAGCACAGGTTTTCTGTTCAGCATCTCGGGTCTTGATTCTGTTAATGGGACGATCACACTTTCAACCGTCTTTAATCTGAATTTAAGTGATAATGTTCAGCGTGTCCCGCTTTCAGTCTTCCAGGGGCGTGTCACAAGTGGAAGTAGCACCGTGTCTGAGCTTACTAATTTTTCAGTCATTCCGACTGTTTCAATGCCTAAGCTAGATGACGTTGTTTATACCGGATCTCAATTCATTGCAGTTGGGGATTATGGAGCGATTTTGACTTCACCAGATGGTAGTGTCTGGACCCCTAGAAATTCTGGGACTGGGCGTGATCTCAGCGCTGTCGGCTTGTCTGGGAGCCAGATCTTGGCGGCAGGTCAGGATGGTCTGATCCTGAAATCTTCAAATGGCAGCATTTGGTCTGAGGCGCGGCGGGCAGACAGCGTGGCGCTGAATGACGTGCGTAGTATCGATCAAGTTAAGTCGATCATTGCATCTCCTGGCAGAACTTTAGCCCTGGGCAACGGTGGTCTAAGCTCAGCGGATGGAAATGTCTGGGGTACGAGTCTCAATGACACATTCAGCGGCACACAAATGCAGCTGGGTACGGCTGGCATTGTTCAGCTTGATAATCGAGTGGAATTGAGGGATTCAACGAACGTGAGTGTCGGCATTGTTAGAAACCAAAACAATACCAATCGAATTGATGATGCTACTACTTTGGTCGCCAAAGGGGGACAGTTTAGCTTCTTTAACAATGCTGCTTTGGATCAAGATTATTCAGAATCCATCGGGAAATTACTTTTATCTCAAGGCCAGTTAAGAATCGTGTCCAATTTGGCAGGGACTGATGGCTCGAGCACGTTAACTTTTGCATCACTCAAGCGTGAATTGGGAGCCGCGATTGATTTTCTTGGGTTTAACGCTGACAGAACAGCGACAGTGGCTGGCAGTCTAGGTTCGAGTGCTCTTAACCGCATTCTCTTTACTGAAGCACCCGTTTTAAATGACGGGATTATTGGAGGTTGGGCTACCATTGACAATGAATGGGCTACCTATGGTGCAAACGGTGTGGCAAGACTTGATCCCACTGCTGGGTACAACACGGGTGCCCAAACTGGTTGGGTTGCCAGTAGCAATGTCAAAATGTCAGCTTCAGATCAAACATTGACCGCAGCTCGGACAATCAATACCCTGAATATTACGACTACCAGAACCTTAACACTCGGGACCAATCGTTTGAGTATCGAGGCAGGAGGAATTTTGGCACCCTCTGGCTCACCCGTGATAACGGGAGGTTCGATTACAGTGGGCACGGGATTCAATGTCCCGACGGCTCTTAATGTGATTAACAATGCATCTCTCAGCATCAGAAGCCAGATTCAGGATTATCAATCAACGGTGACAACTTCTGGTGCTACAAATCTCCAGGGAAAAAATGTGATAAAGATGAATCCTTTGACAAACGTTGGACTGCTTCCGGGAATGGAAGTGTCGGGCACGGGGATTGTGGAGGGGACCCAAATTTTAAGCGTCAATGCCGACGAGATCACTCTTTCATCCCCAATTACGGCTCTGATACCCAATGGGACAGTATTGACATTCAAGGGTGGTTCGGTCGGCTTGAGTAAGTCTGGAACAGGAACTTTGACCTTAACTGGTACCAACACCTACACGGGAAAGACTTATATTAATACAGGTGCCTTGTTGTTCACGTCTATTTCCAATTTGGGATCTGCGCCTAGCTCATTTGTTCAGGATCACATTCAGATTAATGGTGGGGCGCTAAGAGTCGGCCATGCTACTCAGGTGACATCACCTGCCCCCGATGTGGACATTGCCCTGGATGATGGGCTGCGGGGAATAACGATTGGTAATCAAGGTGGCCGTATTGAGGTGGGACAAACTAATCCGGACAAATTTAATTCCAATGTTGCTAATGCCGTGCCCATCATCAACCTCACTATTGCTAATCCCATCAATGCTCTAGGACCGTTGGAGGTAGCTGTTCGCTCTAGAGGAACTACACAGCTTAACTCGTTAACGTTGGGGAATGCTTCGAGCACTAATCAATTCTTATCAGGCATTCAGACTGACAATGGTTTTGAGGGAATACTGAATATATTGGGAAGTAATTCGATTGGTGGCATTTATCAGCAGGGCGGTAGCATTTTGATCCAAGGTAACAATGATTTTACTGCACCAATCAATTCTCAAAAAGGTGATATTACCATTGATGGAACAAATACATTTTTGGGAGGTAACACCTTTGACCAGTTCATTACGATTGATGGTGGAACGCTGAGACTGAGAACGGCTGATGCTCTTGGAACAAAGGGTTTGAAAATTGCCTTGGGCAGTTCATTTCTGAGGCTTGCGGGTATCACGCAAACGATAAAAAGGATTTCGGATAGTGATCAATCCACCATTGATAATAATGAGTCCTCAAACACTCTGACGGCTGCAACAGATTTGATTTTCGATCTTGATATCAATCAAACGGTAAACGGGAGAATCATAAATGGAGACTTTTC
Organism: Verrucomicrobiota bacterium; assembly: GCA_026397605.1. Lineage (GTDB taxonomy): Bacteria > Verrucomicrobiota > Verrucomicrobiia > Verrucomicrobiales > Verrucomicrobiaceae > Prosthecobacter. Next base: position 14,292 of record JAPLUM010000581.1, read on the forward strand.
ATCCGTTGGCATAAAATTAATCAAGCGTGGAGATGGTACGCTGACTTTGAACAATCGGCAGAGTGACTTCGACGGCGGTATTGAGATCCAGAAAGGTACGTTGAGTGTCCCGAGTATTGGAGATGTGGGAAGCTTTAATAGTCCTCTTGGTGCAGCTGCAAATTCAAATCCAAACCTGCTTGTCATCCAGACTGATATTAGGACGTGAAGTTCGAGACGTTTTTTCTGGCTTCGATGATATCAGTGAACCAATTGCATTTAAGGATAATGGTTCACGCACACTTGTTCTTGGCGGAACGGGCAGAGGTGATAATACCCTGTTACTGGAACTCAGAGACAAGAGTTACAATGAGGTCTCAGGATTGACGAAGCTTGGTGCAGGTACGTGGGTCTTGGGGAAGGCTTCACCCTACAGTGGACTCACCAATATCAATGAAGGGATTTTGACGGTTACCACAAACGACGCCCTTGGTACTGTGAGTCAGGACACAACCGTCACGGGGGATACATTTACGGGTAACTTCGTCAATGGTACTGAGGTCACTTTCCCATCATTTTTCGACACGGTTCTACCCGGCGGCGTTGTTTCCAATCGAGGTTATTATGTGGTAGGTTCCACGGGCACAACGTTCCAAATCGCAGCAACTTTGGGCGGCACCGCGTTGCCGATTTCCACTCCGGGATTGAATGTGCGCCTGGTTCCTAAGCTAGATAGCTTCCGCTCTACGACCTTGGATATTGCGACAGATAGATTCGTGGGTAATTTGGTCAATGGAGAGAAGGTATCCTTTAACACTCAGCTTGTTGCAGGGCAGGTTCCGCAGTTGCCATTGGAGTTGCTGACGAATACTTATTACTATGTTGTTAACGCAGGTTCCGGCACCTTCCAGGTTTCATTAACCCCTGAGCCAAGCGTTTCAGTTGTTGATTTCACCACACAGGGCACTCCTGGATCGCTGTACTACACCATACCAACCACGGGTAATCCTTCAGGTGGAGTGAATTTGACTTCGGGTACTCTGTTACTTTCGAACGTGGATTACAGAACTCCAGAAACATTGAATTTTGAGGGTGGAACACTGGCGGTTCCTGCGGATAGCTCTTCCACTTGGGCAGGTATCATTCGGGCGAATACCCAGTCCAATATTAGAATAGGACAAGGTGGCACTCTCACATTGACTGGAAGTATGATCGGCACAGGCCGAATCATTCAGGATGGTGAAGGAACCCTGATTCTGCAGGGTGAAACCTTGATGCCGACTTCCAACGCTCTTAATTCATCCCGTCACTTTGATGTTAGATCGGGTAGCTTGGTGCTTGATTACGCCTTTAATAATGGTTCAAAACTAGTCGATAATGCGATCTTGATTTTGGGCGGTAGCCGTCGGGGTGGTGAAGTCAGGCTCACTGGTGGAAATCACGAAGAAATTGTAGGTAGAACTATCTTGGACTCGGGCGCTAACTCCATTTATAGAGACAGTGGCCTTTCGACCATTCGCTTGAATGCTGTCGAACGGCGAACTGGAAGTTCTTTATATTTGGACACTGGCAGGCTTGCAAAAACAGATCAGCCAAACTCCAATAATATTTTGGGGGCATGGGCCATCATTCGTGATGCGATCACAAATGCTTTTTGGGTCATCCCAGGCACATCAAGTTATAGTTATGAGGCCACGGCTGAGCCATCCAATAATCAACTCACGACTCGTAACATGAGTGGGACCGCCATCCGTCACACGCTTGCTAATGGGACATTGGTTCGCTTCACTACGACAGGTGTCATGCCTGGCGGGTTGTCGGCTAACACGAACTATTACGTGACGGATACCTCGGGGTCTAGTGCTTCACTCAGCGCAGGCACATTTCAAGTGCTTGCTAGTGCCAATGCGGCAACTCCGGTTGATATCACATCACAGGGTTCTGGTACTCTGACTGTGATTTCTCAGATTGCCTTCACGGTGAATCCTCAATCTGATACGATGACATCAGTCGGAGAGCACCGCTTGGCAAAAGGGGGCATAGTCAGGGTAAGTTCTTACGGCATCTTGCCTGGTGGTCTCAGTGCAGGTGTGGACTATTATGTGACTGATGTTGCAGCACGTAGCTTCCGTCTCAGTAACACGGTAGATGGACCGCCAGTGAATATCACTGATATTGGCACAGGCGTTCATACCGTAGATGGTCAAGGCTCTGAGAAGCGCGTTGGCAGCTCTGCCCTCATCTTTACTGCCGAATCGGCTACATTCCCTGCCAGCGATGGGAATGGTAAAATAAAAATCAGAATTGAAGCGCAACCCGGAACAGGACCGATCACAGCCACGCTCCTTGGCGCAGGCACTCTTCTTGATCCTTACATCTACACGATCTTCACCACAAATAACACTAACGGTAACAGTAACAATGACGTTGTTGCCTTTGTTAACGCAGACTCTCAGAGAGCGAACTTGTTTAGAGCAGATGTTTCTGGTGGCAATACTTTCGTTAACAGTGTTGTCGATACCGGATCTTATGGATCACCTACTTTCTTGGCGAATGGCAGCTATGATAATGGAGGTAATGAACTTGATTGGGCTCGAAATGAGGGCAGTGGTGGAAGCTCGTTTAATGACGGTTTCATCATGCCTAGCAGCTCCTATGCAGGAACATGGCTGCCGACCAGCAATACGGCTGTTACTCGAGACATCAATGTGCCACAACCGGCTCCTGGTTTTGTTAGGGATACCTATTCGTTGCGTTTTGCGACGCAGAATGCCTCCTCCGTGAATCTGAACAATACAGGCGTTTTAAATTCAATCATTTCTGGTGGTATTTTAGTCTCACCGACTGTCGGTGCTAATGATTCAGGGCTGAATGGCAATGGGCTACTTTCCACCAAAGGAGAAAGCAACATGCAGAATTTGATCATTCATCAATATAATGAATTGGGGAGTTTAAATATTGGTGCCAAAATCACCGATCGTGCGTCATTCCAAAGAGAAGGCCGCCTAACAGGCTTTAATCGTACCTTGGTAACATTCTCTGACCTTTCAGGTGTTTCTGTCGGGCAGATTATCGCAGGTGTCGGTATACCTGCGAACACAAGAGTTACAGCGATAGATATTCCAAGCGGCGTCATTACCCTCAGTGCAAATCATGATGGGATCGTCAGAGCCGCCGCCGTGAATTACACTTTTAGTCACGTTATCTCCGGGGTGGCGAGCACTTCGAGTAGCTTCGATTTAGTCTTGAATTCAGTGGCCAACTTGGCTGTCGGGTTCGAGGTTTCGGGCGCGGGCATTACCAATGGGACGTTGATCACCGCTATTAACACCAATACCAATACGGTGACGATCGACACAGTGCATGATGGCCTTTTTCGCACGCCATCCGTGAGTTATAGTTTTGTCAGTGCTGTGCGTGCCGGGGTAGCAAGTGATCCAAACCGTCGTTTCCTTGCAGGTGTGACGCCTATCAAAGACTTGACCCCGGGCATGACCTTGACAGGTCCTGGGATTATTGCAGGGACGACCGTTGTAGCGGTCGATAAAGCAAAACTGATTGTGACCCTCAGTAGAGACCATGATGGCATTTACGGAAGAGGAGATTTTATTTTCGCTGGTAGTATCTCATGTAAGGCTAGCACTGGCAGTGCTGACCGACGCACTATTATCGGAGTGGTCAAACCTGGGAATGGGATCCCTGCGGATCCTTCCGAAATTGGTCTCCTTGGCACCAGTGATCTTTATATCGGCATGCCTATTTCCGGACCCGGCATTCCGTTCGGATCAACCGTCACTGCCATTTTTAATGATTGCGACATTCAAGTAAGCTCTAATCACTTCTTTACTGGTGAAGCTACAACGCTGAATTTTACACCAAACACGGGTATAGAGAAGCTGGGGCCTGGATCCTTGGTGCTGAATGGAAATAACCAATATACGGGTGTCACTTACATTGGTGCAGGTAGCCTGCGTGCCCAAACACTAACAGATGGCGGAGTTTCAGGAAGTCTGGGACTCTCCTCAGCCGCATCAACGAATCTCGTATTTAACGGTGCAGAACTGCAATATGTCGGTGAGAATGCTAAAACCAATCGTGGCTTTCAGATCTTTGAATCGGCTATATTGAACATCGGCCACGAAAAAACTTCGGCTGCATTCAGTGGTGCCATTCTCGGCAGTGATCGGTTGGAGAAAAAAGGTTCCGGCACTCTGGTCTTCAATGGTAATGCTAGTTTAGAATCAATTCGCGTTCAGGAGGGGCGCCTTCTTCTTCAAACGGTTGATACGAATCCTAGCCCTGGCACCTTCAGCCCATCCAACTTCGCCCAGTCAAATCTGACCAGCTTACGCTTGGCTGGCGGTGTTTTGGAATTGCGGGGAACTCCCGAAGGCGATGTTAACCAGCGTTTTGGCAGCACCTTTGTGGTCGAAGAAGGTGGCTCGGAAATCAAAGTGACCAGTGTCGCTTCAGTCGATCCTACGAATCTTGTCGCTGTTCCGCGCTTCCGGACTACGACCCTCACCCTGATGGGCCAGGAGGAGGGTGCGGACATTGTTAGATATGCAGGCGGAACGGTACAATTCACTTACAATACAGAGGAGAATGCTGGGCCAGCCAGAACTGTGTTAAACACTTTGATCCGAAATCAACTGCTCCCATGGGCAACATACCGCGATTTATCGAATCAATTTTCAGGAGGTGTGAATAGCTTTGCTAAAATTGATACCACAACTGGAATTATTTTGTCAGCTAAAGATCGAGTGGAAACGAACACCTCTAGTTCTGACTGGGCTGTAGATAGATTTGACGTTGATGCCAGGGACCATGTTGGAGAGAATAACCTGGAAGCCTTTACTGGAGTCTTAAACGAGAATCGTTATGTCGGCACATTGAGTTATGCGAGCTCGATTGATAGCACGCTTACGATCAATGCAGGTAAGACTTTGGAGTTACTTTCGGGAGCTATTCTTGCCGGATTTGATGTTAATGGTGCAAATAAACAAATCATCGGACCTGGAAGCATCACTGGGGGGGCTCGCAATGACATTAATAGCGACTTCATTATGCACAATTACAATCCCGGCGCAGTCTTCCGGCTTGGTGCATCGATCGTTGACCGTCCACTCACTGCTGAGGGCTTCAGTCTTGCTGGCGGATCGCTGAAAGCCGGGCAAAAAATCCTCAAACTTAAAAAAGATGCCTCGTCGCCCAGGTTTTTCCAGGATGTTCGTCCCGGCATGCGAGTGACGGGGCCAGGTATCGCTAATGGCACGGTTGTCACGGATGCTGATTTTGATGCAAGCAAGGTGAGTATTAGTTTGGCTGCTGAAAGTGATCAGACAGGGCAGTTATTTACCTTTACAGAATCGATCAATTTTGTGCATACAGGTATCGGCACAACGATCTTATCAGGAGACAATGCATACACAGGGAAAACCTTTGTGCATGGAGGTGTGTTACGGCTTGATTCTGCCAATGCGCTGCCGGGCGGGACGGATCGAACCGGCGGGACAAGCTCACTCATTCTTAAAGACGGTGTGCTTGGATTGGGGTATGCTGATTTTAATCGCATTTTAGGTGCTACTCAGGATAAGGTTGAGTTTAAGGGGAGTGGTGGTTTTGCTGCTTATGGTGCGGATCGTTCGGTCAATCTGGGCGGGGGCTCCACTCCTGAGTCCTTGAGATTTGGGAATTCGGGCTTCGTCCCAGATGGCTCCTCATTGATCTTTGGGAGTCTGGACGCTAGTCACAAGATCAACTTCCTGAACCCCTTGGACTTGGGGTCATTCAGTCAAGTGATCCGAGTGGAAGATGGTCCTGCGAACATTGAAGCGGAGCTAGCCGGACAACTCAGTGGCCTCGGCCGATTGATCAAATTTGGCCTCGGAACTTTACGTCTGGGTGTGAGTAATGCCAACTCGGGTGGTGTTGAGATTGCAGATGGCCGTCTCATTGCAGCCGATGTCCCTGATGTTTTCGGAATCTCGTCAGGCCCAGTTCGTTTAGGAACGAGCCGCACAAACACAACGACAGGCGCGGGGATTGATCTCGAGCTTGAAGGTGGGACGGTGAGCAAAAAGTTGGAGATCGGTTCCGTGAATTCTGCCGGCGGGGCGTGGTTAACTGGTGGGATTGTTGATAGCGCGCAGGCAAGTGTGGATGTTGGTAGTCAGTCGAGCACTGTGATCGTGGATGGCACGCCATCGATTGCCTATTATGACGCCACGAATAAAGATCTCAAATACGTTCACGCCTCGGATGCACGGGGGACTTCTTGGAATGTGCCTGTGACTTTGGCAAGCCGCGGCGATGTTGGTAAATCCCCTTCTTTGCAAGTCATCAATGGAAACCCAGCAGTGACTTATTATGATGAAACCAATAAGACCCTCATGTACGTCCGCGCTACTGACGTGGCTGGGGCTGTTTGGGGTGCACCTGCTCCTATTTTGGCACCCAATGTTTTGGCTGTTGCGACTCAGCCGGATGGTAAAATCTTGGTTGCAGGCTCCTTCACTCGTTTTGATGGGGACGAAGATAAAAAACGCATCGTCCGGTTTACTTCTGATGGCACTTTGGACAGCACCTTTGATAATGCCCTCATTCAGAATGGTGAGATTCGTGACATTTTAGTTCAAGCTGATGGTAAAATCATTATCGGGGGCACCTTTACCACTGTGCGGGTTAATAAAACTGCCACGAATGATGTGACGCGAAATCGTCTAGCACGATTGAATACTGATGGGTCCCTTGATACATCATTTAATCCTAATTTGAATGGGGATGTGCGGGTGATTGTCCCGCAGGCTGATGGGAAGTTCTTGGTGGGGGGAAGTTTTACAACGGTGGGTGGAGTTGTTCGCTCCCGTATGGCCCTATTGAATTCAAATGGAAGTTTAGACACTTCATTCCGTTCCCCTGATATTCGTAATGGTGAGGTCCGCGCCATTGCTGTGCATAATCCAACCCTGCCAACAGCAAGAGGAACTTATGTTATCGGGGGCACTTTTACCAGTGTTCGCGGCACAGATAATCGCAACCGGCTTGCTCGTGTTGAATTGAATGGGGATCTTGATACCACCTTTAATCCAGATGCTAACTCAGATGTGAATGCCGTCGTTGTTCTTGCGGATAATAAGCTCTTGGTGGGCGGTGCCTTTAGTGCCTTTGTCGGTGGTGTGCAGACTCGCACACGCTTAGCCCGCTTGAATGAATCGGGGTCTTTGGATAATAGTTTTGCGCAGGAGGTGAATGGCACTGTGAATCGATTAGTCCGGGAGACGAGCGGCACAGTTTTGGTTTCCGGAAACTTTTCGATTTTGGGTGATTTTAACCGCTCATTCATGGGTCGCCTGGATGTGAATGGGAATGTGGATGCAAGTTTCGATCCAAATCCCGACTTCGAAGTGCGTGACTTTGTCACTCAGAACAATGATCAAATCATTTTGGGTGGGCAATTCCTCAACTGTGGTGGAGCATCTCAGAAGTATGTCGCTCGTCTGCAAACAACGGGCCTGGCGGATGCAGGGTTCCTGCGTCAGGGACCTGACTTCGGGAAATATAATGCACTTCTTTCGGTCAACGGTAACCCTGCTGTCAGCTATTATGATGGGTTAAGAGGGAACTTAGAATATGTTCGCTCGAGTGATGTGAATGGTGCAAATTGGCCGAATCCTCAATTGATTGATACTACGGGGGATGTCGGTGTTGGGATCTCGATGATCATTGGCAACATCGGCGGGGATATTCTTGTTAAAGATCTACTTGGGACTCCACTCATCACGGCTGATGATGATGTGACAATCTCTAGCACGCCTGCTATTATCGGCACACCGGTCATTGCCTATGGAGATGCGACCAATTCACGACTCAAATATGTGGTGGCTGATACGGCGACTGGAGACGCCTTCAGTTCTCCTGTGAGAAACTGGAGCACTCCATTGACCGTGCCTGGCACCGGCGCTGTGGGTGCGCATTTTTCCTTGCGTCTTGTGGATGGGTATCCTGCTATTGCTTACCAATCCAGTGATTCAAAGGATCTGAAGTTCATTCGTGCCAAGAATGAGGCTGGGATTAAAAATAATATCCGCGATGCTGCCACACTGGTCATTCGTAAAATCAAGTTTCCTACTTTGCTGTTTACCATCTCAGATTCTTGGAATACCCCAGTTAATTTAGACACGGTAGGTGACGTTGGCGAGTTCCCATCTCTTGCCCTGGTCAATGGCCAGCCTACCACCGACAAATCACGCCCAGCGGTGAGCTATTATGACCGAACCAATGGTGATTTGAAGATCATTGTTGCTAACACTTCTGAAGGCACTACTTGGGGGCAGTCCATGGCACTTGCTACTTTGGGTGATGCCGGGCAGTCATCGACTTTATTGATGACCGATGGGTTGCAGGCTGTTGCCTACTATAACTCTACGAATACGGGTCTTGCGTTCTTGATCCGCAGTGATGCAAGCGGCTACTCCCGCATTAGCTTCACTGGGGATACCACTTGGACTGGTGCGGTTTCGTTAAATGGTAGTGCTACATTTGCCCCCGCTGCTGGTAGAGTGGCGACTCTTTCGGGTGCCATTACGGGGCCTTCTGGTATTAGGCTCGTGGGCGAGGGAATTCTAAATCTGACCAATGCCGCCAATGCCTTTGGCACCTCGATTCTTAGCCCGGGAGTGGGTGCCAATTCAAGTGCTTCGGTAAACGGTGCGGTGATCATACGATCGGGTTCACTTCATGTTGGAAATAGCACGGCGCTCGGCTCTGGTCTCGTGGAGTTGGGAGATTCGGTGCCTGTGATTCTGGCGGTTGATCGCGCAACCAAGGTGCAGTCCGTCCTCAATAGTGGGGGATATTTTTCCACGGAACATAACGGTGCAACCCCAATCCCAGCAGGCCCTGGCGCCTTCGTCAAAGTTGGGGCCAATATCGATGGTCGTTATTACGGACTTTACTCTTCCATTGCCGATGAGGTGACAAATCGCTTCTCGGGGCCTGCCACCAATGGCATGGCAATCCAGTTCTTCGGCTTTGAAATACCGGAAGGTGTATCGAGGGAAACGACCTATTTCGTCCGGGACAAGACGGTTGACGGCTTTAAAGTTGCCAGCACTCCTACAGGGCCGGCTATCAATCTGACGTCGAGTGGCCTGCGGTTCTATTATCTTGAGGAGTCCACTTTAAGCACCACAATCCTGGTGAAAGATGAAAGGGACCATCCCGAGCAAAATGGTCTGTATAGGTTTGTTGTCGATTCCGACGTCAGCAGCTTGGATGAAAACCTCATGAACTTGGTGCGACTTGCCACCTTTGATGAGGCATCAGAAATGCGTTACGGTAGCCGGGTGAACGTGTTAACGGGCTCCTCCGCAGGTAAGTCCTTTTTCCTTCAGGCAGATGTGAATGACCCGAATCTTTCCGCCGTCACTTGGTCTGATGAAGCGGCCGGAGCTTCCAGAGCCATCTTGGCTTCTGTCTCTGGGCTGAATATCAGCAACTCGATCGATCTAAACGTTAGCCTTGGCAGTAGCTCGTCCACCTTGGGTGTTCTATCTTCGATCACTTCTGGGCAGGTGACGTTCAGTGGGGGGCTTAAATTGCAGAGCCTAACAAGTGGCCGTGAGGATCTGAATCTAAGCATCACCTCGGCCATTACCTCTGGCCCTGGTCTGGTCTATGAGGGCTTGATTTCAGAGGCTAGCGGCGGCGTCACAGCATCATCCGACCGTCTATCCCTCACAAAAGTAGGACCTGGGGTTTTGACCCTCAAAGCTAACAACACTTTCTCTGGTGGCATCACGATCAATCAAGGCACCTTGCTGGTGATGAATACAAAAGTGCTGCCCTCTGATTCTGGCACTGGATCCGGCACTGTTGCCATCAATGCTGGTGCCGTGCTGGGTGGAACTGGATCGATAGCTGGTGCTGTCAACCTCACCGGCACGGATGGTAATCAGGCGACATTGAGGCCTGGAGACCCAAATTCTAGCTCTATGCCAGTCGAGCTGCTAACCATCAATCAGCCCATCACGGTCGGACCCCATTCCGTCATCGAGTTTAGCATTGGCGTCTCTAACATGACGAAGCTGGCTGGCACGACGATCAATCTCTCTACAGAAACATCCCGCATCGTCGTACAAGCAGACCCTAGCTTCCTGCCTGCTGCTGGGACTGAGTTTGACCTTTTAGACTTTAATGCAGGTGGACTCACTGTTTTTGGTGGGCTCTCCAATCTTTTGAACCTGCTGCAATTACCAGCCGCCACAGTTTGGAATACCTCGCAGTTCTTGACTACAGGGAAGATTACTTCGGCTGGGAATGCGGTCCCTGTGGTGATCACCACTCACCCTGTTGGACAGACCGTGACTCAGGGTGCCGATGTTACCTTCAGTGTTCAATTCACAGGCACAGGCCCAAACACCTTCCAATGGTATAAAGATAACGTACCCGTTCTTGGTGCAACGAATCAAACACTCCTCTTAAACGGTGTCACGCAGGCAGAAGAAGGCAGTTACACGGTGCGTGTTTTCAGTCCGCTCAATTCTGTAGCTCTGGGCGGTGTTCAGAGTAATCCGGCCACGCTCACTGTGGACTGGCCGCTTTCCTTCGCCCTTGACTTAGATCCCACTATGCAAGGTTCAATTGGCCATGGGATCACCCTCAGAGTGATCATGAATGGTGAAGGCACCCCGATCAATTATCAGTGGAAGAAGAACGGGAGCGATGTAGGAACTAATTCAAGCACTTTGACTCTCTCGGCATTGTCTTCTGCTGATGTAGCATTGTATAGCGTCGTCGTTACGGCCCCGGCGCTTTCGACAAAACCCGTTAATTCCGTTACAAGCAGGGTCTGCTCGTTGACGATCATTGATGGTCCAACAGCGACGGGACCCGTTTCTCCTGCTCCAGTGGCTGAGGGTGGAGATCTTGAACTGTCCGCTACCATTAGTGGAGATCCCTCGACCACGACGATTCAGTGGCTGCGTAATGGTGCTCCTGTTCCCGGTGCTAACTCGCCCACACTCACTCTTTGTGGCGTTACCGTGGCAAGCTCGGGTGACTACACGGTCAGAGTTACGGGTCCTGGACCCAATGGGAAGCCTATCACCTCCACTAGCAGTCCTGCTACCACTGTTTTGATCGTTGATAATGCCGCTAAAATTGTTGCTGGGCAGCTTGGTAAAACGGTCACGCTAACGGCTAATGCAGGTTCCACGCCGAAAGTGAAACCGACGTATCAATGGCGCAAGAATGGTGCGGCACTCCCAGGAGATGGTCGCTTCACAGGTGGGCTGACAAAGTCTTTGAAGATCACCAACCTGAACTTTAACGATACAGATGTCTATACATGTCGCATCACAGGCGCACCAGGCACGGCAGTCACGACCGCCGGCACGACCTACCTGCGAGTTTACGATCAGGCTCCCGTGGTTGTTGCTTCGCCTACTCCGCCAAAAGGCATGGTGGGTGGTTTCTATTCTTGGAAAATCCCAGTCACCAGTGATGTGCCTGTTCCGTCCAGTGGGCCAAATCCTCAAGCTTGGAGAGCAACGCCTGCTACCTATGCTGTGACTGGTCTGCCAGCAGGACTTAAGGTGAATCCAAGCACTGGCGTCATCAGTGGTTATCCAACGGCCGCAAATACAACCATTAATCCTTTGGGTTATCGGATTACGATCACTGTGACGAATCTAGTCAAACCGGCAGCCGTAGTTGCGCCCGCTACGACGACGACTAACATCACGACGGCTGTGATCGATATCAAACCACTGCCTGCTGGCATTGTCGGAACCTATGTTGGTGCAATCTCACGTGACATAAGCAATGGCAATCTAGGTGGTCGTTTTGACATGAGCGTGGCAGCAACAGGTGCGATCACGGGGAAAGTCACCGCTGGCGGTGTGGCGGCCCGTTCCTTCAAAGGTGGATTCAATATTAGCCTGGACAATGCGGGTGGCATCCTCGGTCTCATCGGCACAAAAATCATGCTGCCCGGAGTCACTGGTGCAGCAGCCATGGATCTCCAGCTTGATCTGCAAACAACAGCAGCCGTTGCTCCATCGGTAGCTCCCAGTACCCTGATCGTGAATGGCTCAGCCAAGTCTTGCGGTGCCGTCGCAGGTGCAGTGATCACCGGATGGCGCAATAAATGGGCTACAAAAGCTGTCGTGGGAGTTTCCGACGTTCCCACTGCCTATGCGGGCACGCCTCTCATCCCAGCAATCGCTGCAAAACCTGCAACGGATAGCACACCAGCCGTTCCTGCTGTTCCTGCCGTTCCCGCAACCACAGGGCCCTACAATTTCCTCATGGCCCTGCCAGATGGAGATCCGCTGCTTTCAAATGCCTTTGTGCCGAAAGGCACAGGTTATGCCTCCTTCACTGTCTCTACTGCAGGTGCCGCCACCATCGCTGGCCGCACTGCGGACGGTATGCCTATCACGGGTTCATACTTGGTTGGTCCTACAGGGCAGCTGTTTTTCTTCCAGTCACTTTACACGACCGTCACGAAAGGGTCCATTCTCGGCAATCTTCAGATTGAACTGGCTGCCTCACCTCTAGACAATGACGTCAGCGGTGACTTCAGCTGGGTGCGCCCACCTGATCCTGCTGCTGTGAGTGCTACAAAAAGCCGCCTGTATCGCTCTGGTTTTGGAACCACGCAGGTTGCTCCTGGGGTGCCGGCTACCACTGTCACGACACCCGTTCAATTGATTGCCTTTGGTGGCCGTTACGTTGCGCCGCCTACAACTGGCACTGCACCGCTGAAAGTTCTGATGGGCCTGGACCCATTTGATCCGAAAAATCCACTTGCCTTACCAAATGCGGAATTGGTCTTCACCGAAAGTGGTGTTGGTACCCCCGTTGTGGTAGGCGATCGGGATCCCAATATCGATGTGATGATCGCAGCTAGGAGTGCGACATCGACACCCGCATTCAAGGAGCCTACAGCAACAAATTCAACGCCCAATCCGAATCCCGCTGCGACCCGAGTCACACCGACAGCCACCACCGGTGCGTTCACGGGTAGCTTTACCCTGATTGATCCCGTTTCAGGTGTCTCAGCTCTACTTCGTCGTCCAGTGACCTTCCAGGGGCTGATTATTCGTGAGCGCACCAGTGCTTTTAATGTGCTGCCACGAGTCACTCGGACCTACGGTCAGGGCTACTTTATCATCAATCAGCTGCCAATCAGTGGTCAGTCAGCCACGCTGACTCCACAGCTTTCCGGTATTGTCGAATTCAAGGGCCAATGAGTCAGTCCCAACAATTTTGCCGAAGAATTGAACCTTTTTGACTCAAGTATTCACCAAGTAAATACCCTGCATTCACTTTGCGACTTGAAATTTATCTCAATTTCCGATTAAATCGAAATTAATTCATTAAATCCCCCTCTCATGAAAACTATCCGCACCTTCTTCAGTGATGCACGCCGCCACAAAGGCTTGGCTCTCATCATTGTGCTTTCCATGTTAGCTTTGGCGACGATCGTCATCTTAGCCTTCCTCAGCGTGGCGGATACCGAGCACAAAGGCACCATGACCTATTCTGCCTCCATGACGGCAAGGCGCTTAGCAGATACTGCGACCAATTTGGTCATTGCGCAGATCCGCACCGCATCTGATCAAGATGTTGTTAGCGCGGGAAGAGAGTTTCATGCCACGCAGCCTGGTGCCGTGCGCCAATATAACCAAGACGGTGCCTTTCTGGCCGGATACAAACTGTTTTCGGATGATAAGATGATTTATACACGACTTGTCAACGGATCTGGCAATGATTCAGTCGAAGCCGAACGAGACTTTGTCTTCAGTTCTGAGCCTCTCGCTAACTGGAATCAAGGTGTCAACATATCTCGTTATGTTGATATGAATGAACCCGTTGTCAAAGGTGTTGTGACTGCAGCCAGTGGGACCATCGGTGGTACTCAGGTTTACTTTCCAGTCCTGGATCCACGCGCCGCTTTTGATATGGACGCGTCTGGTGGTACTCCTTATCCGGCAGAAGGGTTCTTTTATGAAACCACCACTGCACTTAGTGGTGCCGACATCAGCCGCCCCGCAGCTACTGACGGAGAGGCGACGAAGACTAATGCAGTCGTCAAGCCAACATCCTCTTCTAACCCTGATTCGCTTCGGCTGGCCATGCCCGTGAAGTGGTTATACATGCTCAAGGACGGCACTTTGGGCACCCTCACTGAGAGTCTCCAGTTTGTGTCAAGTGGCACGCTGCCTTCAGAGATTAACCCTATCGTAGGTCGCATTGCTTTTTGGACGGATGATGAATCCTGCAAGGTCAACATCAACACCGCGTCTGAGCCGACTTTTGTTGGGCAGCCGACCTACTTCCACGAGCGTGATCACCGCTGGGCAGACTATCCGCCAGCTCTGGGTGAATATCAGAGATTTCCAGGGCACCCTGCCACAGTGGCGCTCAGTAGCGTGCTTTATCCAAATTCAACTTTGGACATTAATCGTAGCCTAACCTCTTACGGGCAGGCTGCGGGACGATTTGGTACCTCGTATTGCACAAGGGGGAAGTGTCGCGGGAACCCATCTTTTTGGTGCGGATGATTATGTAGGCGGGAACGGTTCCAGTTTCATCACCACGAGCGTGAATCTCGGGGATGCATTGAAGGAGCGCCTCTATGCCAGTGTGGATGAGCTTTTCTTTGGTCAGACAAACTCAGGTGAGTTCCGTAACATCAATCCTACAGGTACCGCAGGGGGAGATATTTTTAACAAGCAGACATTGGAGCGCGCCTCTGGGTTCTTGACTGCCAGTAGCCGTGCCAGTGAGATCAGCATGTTAGGTCTGCCGCGTATTGCCATGTGGCCTATTCACAGATCGGTATCCCGCCGCACGGGTTTTGACAGCCTGATCAATTTTTGCTCAATCCTCGGGGCTGCCGACAATGACTATATCTTTAAACGTCAGCTTGCCCGTGATGCCGCTAATGACATTAATATTCCCAGGAACAGAGCTCTGATGAACATGTTGGATCAGGTCATGCGGCGTGCTGTCTTTCCTTCAGCAACGACCAATGCAGGTGCTGGTGGCACATTTGACATCAAATTAGGCGGAAATACCAATAACCGCAATAGTCGTCAGGTCCTTGTGGAGATGTTTGATTACATCCGCTGCACCAATCTTCAAGATAGCTACTTAGTGCCAGCTAATCGTGCTAACTGGCCCCGGTATCGTGTTTATTGGGGTGATGATCCCAATGATTTGACCAGGCCCAACATGTATGATCAACGTGACACAATGGAGTCTATATCCGGTGAACATCAATATTTAACGTTCACGCCTGGGGTGGTCGTAAATGCAGCCGCTGGCAATCCTGATAATCCTTTCAATGATGTGGCCCTTCCTGGGCATGGCCAAGTATCCGCGACCAATTGGAATATCGGCGGTATTAATTATCGCGGGTTTGGGCGCACCATTTCGATCAGCGAGATTGGTCTGCAGTTCATTTGCACGGGAGATGGGCAGCCTGATATGTACAGCTGGCGGATCCCGCAGCCTGGTCAAGACGGGTTCCAGATTCGGACGAGTATTCCCGGTGCAGGTCTGAACTTCAGAGGCCCCGTCAATCAGGCCTTATTGAATGCCCTTGATGTGGCCGCGCTCCCTCGGAACACTATTGACAGTAATAGTAATTTTATTTCAGGAGGTCGCACTGCGTTGAGTATTTCTAATGAACAAAATGTTTACCAGGTCGAATCCATGATCCCTGCGGGGTT
>JAPLUM010000056.1 GCA_026397605.1 Verrucomicrobiota bacterium
TTATCTGTGTGATCGGTTTCCATGAACGGTCATCGTCTGGAGTCGTCGTGTATTCGATATTTTGAATTTCATGTGTATCAGAGGCGGTGCCTCGGACGGTGAATCCTGAAGAGGTGATGAATGGATTGGAGGGTGCCGAGATTAAAATCACCGGGGCTTTGGTGTCAAACGCTGCGCCCAGATTCACATTCTCTAGATCAAACTGCTCTATTGGACTGCTTTCTGATCCATAAGTAACAGATCTGAATTGTGTGGTCCCATGTAAATACGCTTGTCTGCCTAATTCAGAAAAGCGATCTGCAAATTTGAGTGTTATCCACATCGTGTCACGAACAGCCTGTGTCTTGCCATCAGCAGGTAGATACGTGTATCTACCTGCTACGATAGGCTCAGATTGGCCCGTATTTTTGACTTCCACTGTAAGTAGAGAGGAACTCCAGGAGAGTTTGATCCCATCGCTACCAATTGGGTTTCCCATCACCTCATCAACTTCAAACGAAATGAACGCATATTGACGTGCGCGGTTGGCCTCTGTGTATGTAGGATCCATGCCCAAAGTGCCGCTGTAGCTAGTGTCATTCAAATTGATCTCAAAAGACGTTTCTGGACCAATAGTTGATAAATCCATTCCCGATAGATTTGCTGTGATGCGAACCCTTTGGCTGACTTGCCTTTCTGATTCATGATACTTTCGCGCAGGCTGACCCTCAACGCTTTCAGTGACAATCCGAAGACTGTCTTTTAGCGTTTCTGTGAATTTTAAACTAGGAGTGAAACCATTAACAGATTCCAACATATCAATTGGCTGATTTTCCTCTTCGGCATAGATCATTGGGTGAAGAAAAAGTCCTTGAAGAAACAAGATAGTTCCCAATAATCCGGATTTCCCGAAGTGGCGCGCCAATGCACTTTGGTAAGCTATCAGCATGGTGCAGGTAGGATGAGTCATCATCAAAGTAGAATGAATAAGTGGGCTCGCTTAAACCCGACTTTTTAATTATCAACCAAAAAGCACGACTTTGGACATTGAAATAGCAGACAAACTTCAGCCTTCTGCTAATTATGATGGCTGTTAGGCCGCGAGTTTTTAGCGGCGTGAGTTATAGGCGTCGCTGTAACCACGCTCAAAGCTGCGCCTGAAGCGTGGGTCATAGACACCGGTGTGGGCACCTGGGTCGTTTTGGCGCCCGGCGACACGGTCCCTGAGACCTATGTCGTAGCCTTGATTGTAGGCCGGATCGCTGGCTGGCGGTGGTGTGTAACTGTTTCCGCCTTGGTAACTGGGCGGTTGTGCAGTGGGCTGATTTTGCCAAGAAGGCGGCTGTGATCCTGGAAGCGGGGCTAAAGGAGGCATGTAGCCCTGATCGTAACCTGCTCGGTAGGCCGGTTGTGTCGTTGGACTGTAGCTTTGAAAGTGGCGGGTGTAGCTCTTGCTCAGGCCTGAGCTGCTATCTGAACGTGCATCTGAGATGCCACGCTCAAAGGCAGCCTGATTTTGCTGCTGAGAGTAGTCACGGTTCTCTTGGCGATACTGCTCGCGCTGGTCCGTGTATGGCGGTGGCATCGCTGGGCCAAAGGGGCTCATAGGATTGCCAAACTGATCCACGCATTGAGTCAGGAAAAGGGGGATGAGCAGAACGATGGCACGCATAAAGGAAAGATGCTGATCAATGAAGGATGACAGATATTGAAAAGAGAAACCAGATGAACTTGGTTTCTTGGAACCGCTGGATGAGCTATTGTTCAAATCGGATCACGTACTCGCCCTTTTTGTGCATGTGCTCATGATCACGGGCGCGAGTTTCTAGGTAGCTGGTATCCGTCTTGATCCATTCGACCTGACGCAGAAGCTGATCGCGCTTGGCCTGGAGTGAATCTTTGTTTGCCTGCATGGCTTCTAGCTTAGCGCGCTGAGCTTTTTGCTCTGCTAGAGGCTGCCGATAAACGGCTACCACGACGGGCACCACCAAGAGAAGAAGACAGAATTTACCGAGTCTGACCAAGCCGCGCAAAGCGCGATCGACATGCTTAGCTGGCTGGGGTGGTTCGATGTGAAATTCTTCGTATGTCATGGTGATACCGCGTCGGGCGGCTGGTTTGAATTAAACTTTCATGCGGCCACCGAAGATCGCGTTTTCACCCAATTCCTGCTCAATGCGCAGAAGTTGGTTGTACTTGGCGATACGGTCACTGCGGGAAAGGGAGCCTGTCTTGATCTGGCCGCAATTCGTGGCCACGGCGAGGTCGGCAATGGTGTAGTCTTCCGTTTCACCAGAGCGATGGCTCATGACGGCGGTGTAACCATGGCGATGAGCCAGATCCACTGCATCCAGGGTCTCGGTGAGTGAGCCAATCTGGTTCACCTTCACGAGGATGGAGTTAGCGATGTTTTGATCGATACCCTTTTGGAGGAACTTGGTGTTGGTCACGAAGAGATCGTCACCGACCAGCTGCGTGGTAGCGCCCAGTTCTTTGGAAAGAACAGCCCAGCCAGCCCAATCGTTTTCAGCACAGCCGTCTTCGATGGAGATGATTGGGAAGTCTTTTTTGAGTTCTGCGTAGTATGCTACGAGCTCAGCGGCACTGCGCTCAGACTTGTCGCTCTTTTTGAAGACGTATTTGCCCTTGGCCTTGTCGTAGAATTCAGAAGAAGCCACATCGAGTGCGATGAAGATGTCCTCACCCATTTTATAACCAGCTTTTTCGATGGCTTGAGCGATCACTTCCAGCGCATGGTGAGCGCTTTTGAGCGTCGGAGCAAAACCACCTTCGTCACCGACGGCTGTGTTCAGGCCAAGATCGTGGAGGATCTTCTTTAGAGCGTGGAAGACTTCAGCACCATAACGCAGAGCTTCCGAGAATGTCGGCGCGCCTTTTGGCATGATCATGAATTCTTGGAAGTCGATCGGTGCATCCGAGTGAGCACCACCATTGATGATGTTCATCATCGGCACCGGCAATACTTTGGCGTTTGGACCACCAATGTATTTATACAGAGGTTGGCCCATGGCTGCTGCAGCTGCTTTGGCGCAGGCTAAAGAAGCGCCGAGGATGGCATTGGCGCCCAGTTTAGACTTCGTCGGTGTGCCATCGATTTCCAGCATGGCTTTGTCGATAGAGACTTGGTCGGCGGCATTGCTGCCGATGATGCAGTCAGCAATTTCGTTGTTCACTGCATCGACGGCTTTGAGTACACCTTTGCCAAGGTAACGCTTTTTGTCGCCATCGCGCAGTTCGAGAGCTTCGTGTTCGCCAGTGCTGGCGCCACTTGGTACTGCTGCGCGGCCGATAGCGCCACCATCCAGGATGACGTCCACTTCGACGGTTGGGTTGCCACGTGAGTCGAGGACTTCGCGTGCGATAACTTCTACAATGGTAAGGTCGTCCATGTCTTGATTTATTTAATTTTACTTAAGTAATGGGGGTTTGGCAAGTGTTCATCCGAAGGAAGTCACAAATGCGGGGCTGAGATAGCAGGATTCAGTCCAGACACAACCAGCAAAGTAAGTCTTCTCATTCTGATCATTTGCTGAAAAGAATCTGCACGAGAAGCAAATGTGCAAAGAGGTTCACTTGACGTGGTGCTTCCACTGCTTAATGCGGAGGCCCTCCCGATGTCTCCCAATCCTACTTTCCCACACGTTATTGGGATGCACCTGCGCGTGCGTCATCTGACGCGCTATCTGTATGAAGGGCAGGCTCTAGAGAGCTTCAATGACGTTCGTTTGCGTCCAGTCTCTGATCCTTTTCAGCGTTGTGCCAGCTTTAATCTCCGCGTTAGTCCTGAGGCGCCTATCAAGACTCATTATGACTTTTACCAAAACAGGATCGATCACTTTGAGCTACACGTTCCGCATTCCAGTCTAGAGATTGAATCCGTAGCCGAGGTGGAGACCCGACCCGATCCTCGCGGTGTGCCACCCATTGGCCTGACGCCGGATGCCCTGAATGATCGTAGTGTGGAGGAAAACTACTTTGACTTTGTCGTGGAATCTAAATTTGTGCCTCAAAGTGTAGCAATCTGGCGTGAAGCTGTGGATGTGCTGGGCGGCCCAGTGACAGATCTCTGGCAGGATGCAGTCAAACTGGGTAATCATGTCTTCCGGACTTTTACCTATGATCCAGACTGGACGCATGTGCACACCGATGCTGGGTCAGCGCTGCGAGATCGCCGCGGCGTCTGTCAGGACTATGCGCATGTGATGATTGCCTTCTGCCGCAGTCAGGGCATTCCCGCACGTTACGTGAGCGGCTATTTTTTCAATGGCAAAACGGGAGATGAAAATGAGGCATCCCATGCTTGGATGGAGGTCTTCCTGCCTCACTATGGCTGGAAAGCCTGGGACCCGACCCATGACCGTGTGGTGGATACCCGCTATATCAAGCTAGCCAGCGGACGCGACTACGGAGACATCAAGCCTGTGAGTGGCAGCTTCCGAGGTAAAGGTACCCAACAGATGGAAGTCATCGTACAAATTCGCCAGATCCTCTAATTTACTTCAATTCCCGATCCTCATGATTACGCCGACTCAAATTCGTCTTTTTATCAAGCCTGGCTGCCCATGGTGTGATGAGGCCATCGACTGGCTCACTGGTCATGGCATCTCTTTTAGCACGCTAGATGTGATTCGTGACGCCTCTGCACGAGCAGAAATGCTGGCGCTAACCAAGCAGACTAAGGCACCTTGCATCGACGTGGATGATCACATTCTTGCCGACTTTGGTGCCGATGAACTGGAAGTCTGGTGGAAAAAAATGGGCTTTAGCTTGCCGTGAGATCGCATTACGTGAGGAGCATCCTTTTATTGACTCTGCTGCTGAGTGCATGCGCCACTGGCCGACACCAGAAGCTGGCAAAGAATGTTGGCGCGGTGACCACTACCAGCTTTGCCAATGAAATGAGCCGAATCACGGGACAACCCTGGAGCCGTGGCAATACCGTGACTGCTCTGCCCAATGGCGGCAACTTCATCCCAGCCATGCTCAAGGCCATTCGTGGCGCACAAAAAACGGTCACCTGGGAAAATTTTGTCTGCGTGGATTGCCAACCCGTGGAAAATTTCACGGACGCCTTTATCGAGAGAGCAAAAGCAGGCGTTAAAGTTCACGTCATTTTGGATGATTACGGCTGCAATACCTATGGGAAGCATCACCTTAAGGCCATGCGTGAAGCTGGAGTTGATCTGCATCTCTACAGTCGCTGGTCCTGGCTAAATCCTTTCCGCTACAATCATCGCACGCACCGCCGCATTCTCGTCGTAGATGGAAAAATTGGCTTCGTTGGCGGGGCGGGTCTTGCCTATGCTTGGGATGGTCATGCGGAAGATTCCCTGCGCTGGCGGGACAGCATGTATGAGGTGCGTGGTCCCGTCGTGACGCAGCTTCAGGAGGCCTTTAATGACAACTGGCAGGAGCTCGCAGGCAGTCGGCTTTTAGGACCAGATTACTTTCCTGAACTCAGTTCGTCAGGATCGTTGCAGGCTCAAAGTGTGCTCGGTTCCCCGAAGAAAAGTGCTGATCGCATCGGCAGTAGCTTTCTTTTAGCCCTCCGCTCCGCTCAGCATTCCATCCTGATTTCTCATGCCTATTTCATCCCCAATCGGCCCATCATCCAGGCTTTGCTAGAGGCACGAAGCCGTGGCGTCCAGATTGAAATGCTGATCCCTGGCGACCATACGGATATGCCGATCTGCCAATCTGTCACCCAACCCTTGCTTCAACGCCTGATAACTGCGGGTGTCGAGGTCTATGAGTTTCAACCCTGCATGATGCATGGCAAGCTTCTCGTCATCGACGATCAACTCAGCATCATCGGCTCAGGTAACATCGATCAGCGGTCTTTTTTCATCAATGATGAAAACAATCTGCTCGTCCTAGATGCCGAATTTGCGAAAAAACAGCGCGTGATTCATGAGCAAGATAAAAAACGCAGCCAGAAGCTGACGCCAGATCATTTAAAGCTCCCCCCCCTGCGGCATATCCAGGGATTCTTCGGCAGACTCGTGCAGCATCAGTTGTGACATTTGTTTCCATGAAAACTCTGTGCCAAGTTAGTCCATGAAGATTTTATCCGCCATGTCAGGAGGAGTGGATAGCAGCGTCGCGACAGCGCTGCTGGTGCGGGAGGGCCATGAAGTCGTCGGTGCCTACATGAAAAATTGGATCAATGAGGAAAATATCATTGGTCACTGCCCATGGGAGGAAGACATCGTCGATGCACGTGCTGTGGCTGACCAGCTTGGCATTGAGCTTCACATCGTTAATTTGATGAAGGAATACCGCGAGCGGGTAGTGAAATACCTGCTCGAAGGTTATCAAGACGGCATTACGCCGAATCCTGACGTGATGTGCAATCGCGAGATGAAATTCGGCGTGCTCTGGGACTGGGCTCGTGAGCGCGGATTCGATGCCATAGCCACTGGCCACTACGCCCAGAAGTCTGATGACCAGACCATCCTGCGCGGAGCAGATCCGAATAAAGATCAGACTTACTTCCTGGCCATGATGCGCCCAGAGCAGGTGCAGATCGCCCGCTTCCCCATTGGTCATCTTTTGAAACCGGAGC
>JAPLUM010000300.1 GCA_026397605.1 Verrucomicrobiota bacterium
CGGCATGCCCTATTACACGATGCGCCTGGCCGAGGGCGGCTCCCTGGCCGACCGCCTGAAAACACAGGGCGCGATGCCGGACCGCGAGGCGGCGGCCTTCATGAGCACCATCGCGCGTGCCGTGCAGCATGCGCATGACCACGGCGTGCTGCATCGCGATCTCAAACCCGCGAACATCCTGCTGGATGGCAGCGGGCGGCCGATGCTGTCGGACTTCGGGCTGGCGAAGCTGCTCGACACGGATTTGCAGATGACGCACAGCCAGTCGCACCTGGGCACGCCGCATTACATGAGCCCGGAACAGGCGTCGGGGAACGTGAAGCAGATCACGACGGTGAGCGATGTGTGGGCGCTGGGCGTGGTGCTATATCAGATCCTGACGAACAAGCTGCCGTTCCACGGCGGTAGCGCCGTCGAGGTGATGCGGCGCATCACACAGGAGGAGCCGGACATCCGTTTCACCGGCAAATCGAAGTCGTCCTCAGGCGCTGCATCGAGTGTTGCGAATTCTGCCAGTGCAACGGCGAGTTCGCTTCAGCGTCTGCAGCCGGATCTCGCCACGTTGATCCTTCGCTGCCTCGAAAAGCAGCCGGAGCGGCGTCTGGCCAGCGCGGGATTCCTCGCGGACGAGCTGGACCGCTTTTTGAGCGGGAGACCGATTCAGTCCCGCTCCGTGGATTCGGCCGAGCGGCTGTGGAAGCTGGCCATGCGGCACAAGGCTGCCACGCTGGGCATTCTGGCCACCTCTACCGCGCTGATCGCCGGCACTGGCATCTCCCTCTGGCAGGCCGTGAAGGCACGGCGGGCGGAACAGGTGGCTCTTCAGCAAAAGGCGGACTCCGATGAGATTGCCGCCATCGTGATGGCCACCGCTCGCTACACCGATGAGCGTGCGGCGAGCAAACAGATGGACACCGATGAGGTGCGCAATGATCTGCTGCGGAGGGTGAAGGCCTTCACAGGAGACCCAGAGCGAAAGGCCGAGCTGCTCATGGATTTATCCGACATGATGAGAAAACCAGCGGACATCGAAGTCTTCCGCAAGGTTTTGACCGAGCTGGAGTCAGGCCTGAGGGAGGATGACCCGCTGCTGTGGAAGCTGCGCTACCGCGTGGCGCTCAAGACCATGCATGTCGCCGATGCGGAGGACGCGGAGTCCCGCGCGGCCCGCGAGGAACTGCGCCGCATCCTCGCCTGGCAGACCGCGCATCTCGACGCGGGGGACACGCAGATTTACAACACGAAGTATGCCCTGGCGGTCGAGTTGCTCGATCAGGTGGGCACGCCCGATGCCTTGCGGGAGGCCGAGGAGCTGCTCCAGTCCTGCGCGGGGCATTACGAGCGTCGAAAGAACGAATCCGATCTCACCATCTGCCGCATTGAGTGGATGACGGCCATCTTTGACCAGAAGAGGCACGAGGAGGCGCTGAAGCTCGGGCGCGAAACCTGCGCCCGTGCCGTGAAAGAGCTCGGCGATCGCCATGTGGACACCGGGAGGGCCAATGGACGGCTCGCCAAGCATTGCCGCGAGGCCGGATTGATCGACGAGGCGATCACGCACAGCCGCCACTCCCTCGACATCTACTGGCACACCGTCGGCCCCGGTTATGTGAAAGCGAACGCCACCCTCGACGCCCTGGCTTCCACACTGGACAAACAAGGCGATCTCGAAGGCGTGCTCCAGCTCCGCCGTGACTCCCTGAGCGTGTATGACCAGCAGATGGGCGTGATGTCGCCGGACACTCAATGGGAGGCCGGCACGCTGGTGCATGCGCTGCGTGACCTGAATCGTTTAGAGGAGGCGCATGCTTTGGCGGAGATGTGGCTGAACCGCGTACGCGTGGATGGCCGCCTGCCACCCGGCGCCGCGTCGCTGCTCGTCTATGAGTTCCTGAACTTGCAAGACCTCGCCAGACCCGAGCAGGCCGAAAAGCTCCTGCCCCAGCTGCCCGATCTCCTTCTCGGCCAGGACTGGAGCGAACGAAAATCTGTGGATACGGGATGCAGGACATCTGCATCCCATGAAAGCCCCCCTTCTTAACCTCCTGACATACGCCGTTGCCTTCGCCAGTTGCGTGGCTCTCCACGCTGCGCCGCCTGCTCCGGGCAAGCCCCAGCAGCTCACGTCTCCTGATCAGGTGCCGGATGGCCTCGCCAAGTCTGACTGGCAGAGCATTCGTGCGGCGTATGAGGCAGGCAGGCATGCTTTCAAGCCGACGGCGAGTGGCTGGCAGGCGCTCAATCCGGGGCAGCATTGGACCACGCAGTTTGACCGGCGCGGCTTTATCGCCAAGCCCAAGGACGGCGGGTGGACGTGGGGCCTGGAACTGCAGAGCTACGGATTTGGAGAGCAGCAGCAGGCGGTCCGCGGTACACCGGCGGTGAAGGCGGATGGGCAGCGCCTCAGCTACCAGTGGGATGCCACGGTGCAGGAGTGGTTCGTCAATGACCAGCGCGGCCTGGAGCATGGCTTCACGCTTTCCGAGCGCCCCCAGCTCCCCGTCTCCTCTTCTCCCAGTCTCCCCGTCTCTCCTCTGTCCTTCACCATGAGCACCCGCGGTTCCCTCTCAGCCCGCGTCAATCCTGACGCGCAAGGTGTCTCGTTCCAAAACGAAAGCGGTGCCACCGTGCTGAACTACGCTGGCCTAAAGGTCTGGGATGCCGATGGCAAGATCCTGTCCTCCCGCTTCGAGCCAGCGGGGGCCAGGGGCTTCCGCCTCCTCGTGGACGAGTCCACCGCCCGTTACCCGATCACCATCGACCCGATCGCCCAGCAGGCTTATCTCAAAGCAAACAATACTGGGGCGGGGGACGTTTTCGGCTCCTCGGTGGCCGTTGCGGGCGACACAGTAATTGTTGGAGCAATAGGTGAGGACAGTAATACGACCGGAGTGAACAGCACGCCGAATGAATTGGCCTCAACTGCTGGGGCGGCCTATGTCTTCGTCCGTAGCGGTTCGACATGGAGCCAGCAGGCCTACCTGAAGGCCAGCCAAGTCACGGCAGGGGACCGTTTTGGCTATTCAGTAGCAGTCTCTGGTAACACGGCGGTGATCAGTTCTAGAGATGAGGACAGCAGCACGACGGGCATCAACAGCACGCCGAATGAATTGGGCAACGACTCTGGAGCCGCCTATGTATTCGTTCGCAGCGGGACGACGTGGAGCCAGCAGGCCTACTTGAAAGCCAGCCAGGTCACCGCATTTGATAATTTTGGCACCTGGGTGGCCGTCGCAGGAGACACGGTAGTGGTCGGGGCCCCTTATGAGGACGGCAACACCAGGGTGGTGAACGGCACGGCGAATGAATTGGGCAACAACTCTGGAGCCGCCTATGTATTCGTTCGCAGCGGGACGACGTGGAGCCAGCAGGCCTACTTGAAGCCCGCCGCCGTCGGCACCACAGCCGTAAATGACACCTTTGGCGTGTCGGTGGCCGTCGCGGGAGATACGGTGGTCGTCGGGGCAAACAATGAGGGTAGTAGCACGACGGGGGTGAACAGCACACCCAATGAGAGTGCCGCAAGCGCTGGAGCAGCCTACATCTTTCTGCGGAGCGGCACGACATGGACGCAGCAGGCGTATCTCAAGCCCGCCGCCGTCGGCACCTCGCAGGCGAGCGACTATTTCGGATACTCGGTGGCGGTGGATGGAGATACGGTGGTCGTGGGTGCCAACTTTGATGACAGCAATACCACAGGGGTCAACAGCACCCCCAATGAGAGTGCTACCGATGCCGGGGCGGCCTATGTCTTCGTGCGCAACGGGACGACGTGGACTCAGCAGGCTTATCTGAAGCCCGCCGCCGTCGGCACCTCTCAGGTGGGTGACAATTTCGGTTACTCCGTAGCCATCTCGGGCGATACGTTGGTTGTCGGAGCCCACTTGGAAGATAGCAACACGACGGGTGTGAATAGCACACCCAATGACGCCCTCGGCGCGAATGCTCAAACCGGAGCAGCCTACGTCTTCGCTCGGAGCGGCACGACGTGGACTCAGCAAGCCTACCTGAAAGCCAGCCAAGTCACGTCAAATGACTACTTCGGTTACTCGGCCGCGATTTCGGGAGATACTGTGATCGCTGGTTCCTTGTTTGAGGACAGCAGCACGACGGGTGTCAACAGCACGGCTAATGAGACCGCTGCCGATGCGGGAGCTGCCTATGTTTTCACTGGCTTTGCTCCAGCACCCGAGATCGCCGTGGAGCAACCCGCTGGCATCAACATCGTGGATGGCAGCACCAAGGACTTCGGCTCCCTGTTGCTCGGCAACAGCAGCAGCCTCACTTTCACGGTTAAGAACACTGGCAATGCCGACCTTACGGACCTGACGATCACGAAGGACGGAGCTAACGCTGCGGACTTTACCGTCACTGCCAGTCCCACCGCGCCAGTGACCGGGCCGAGCGGCAGCACCACCTTCGCGGTGCGTTTTGCACCAGGGGCGGCTGGTGCGAGGACGGCGGCGATCCACATCGCGAACAACGACAGCGATGAAAACCCCTTCGACATCACGCTCATCGGCACGGGCAGCACCACGCTCGCTGGCACTTACACCACGGGCAGCGAGGTGCTCCTCACCACCAGCGGCTTCACCGCCACGGGCAACACGCTGAACGTTTCCCTGAACTTCGCGCCGCCGGCCGGAACCGATTTGACTGTGGTCAATAACACCGGAGCGGGTGCCGTTGTGGGCAACTTCACCGGTCTTCCCGAAGGCACCGTCGGAACACTGGCGTTTGGCGGCACCCCTTATTTTTTCATCCTCACCTACACCGGCGGCACCGGCAATGACATCGTGCTGCGGGGCAATCGCACGCCCGTCGCGACAGCTGATGCGCTGACGGCTCCCACCAACGTGGTGCGTCCCATCGCTGCCTCCTATCTCACAGCCAACGATAGCGCGGGAGCAGCGTTTGAATCGAGCCAGACGCTCACGGTTACGGCGGTCAGCTCGCCATCATCGCAGAACGGCACCGTGGCGCTCAGCGCTGGAGTGGTAACCTACACCCCGGCGAACAATTTCACCGGCACAGACACCTTTACCTACACCCTGAGCGATGGCGCAGGCGGCACTGCGATCGGCACCGTGACGATGACCGTGAACGGCACCTCTGCCGTGGTGCTGGATGGCAACTTCGAAGCAACGACACCCACGACGATCGACAATCCTGTCACGTTCACGAGCACCACCACGTTCGGCGGCACGCAGCCCGTGACCCTGAATGGCCCCATTACCCTCTCCGGCACACCGCAGATCGACACGTCCACCTCTGTCACCATCAACGGCGTCATCAGCGGCACTGCTGAACTGGAGAAGACCGGCAGCGGCACCTTGATCCTGACGAATGCGAACCAGCATTCTGGCGGCACAAAGGTCAGCTCGGGCACCGTGGAGCTGGGCCACAATCAAGCGTTGGGCACCGGGCTGGTGAAACTCAATGGCGGCCATCTCCGGGTGAATGCCACCGACCGCACCCTCGCCAACTCGGTGCATCTCTCCGCCAGCACGAACATCACCGGCACCGCGAAGCTGACCTTTGCAGGAGCCTTGAGGCTGACCGGAGCACCGACGATGAACGTCACGAACCATGTCACCATCGAGGGCGTGGTGCAGGACGACACCGTGCCGGCCTCGCTGGAGAAAAAAGGAAAGGGAGTCATGCAGTTGCGCG
>JAPLUM010000812.1 GCA_026397605.1 Verrucomicrobiota bacterium
AGCATGCTTGTGCCGTCATTGACACTACACTCTTTTCTTGCCGACGATGACGAATGTTGTCGTAAAGCTCGTCGTTCACCGGATGCCAAGGTCCATCCACAGCTTTGAGTAGTTCTGCCTCTAACTCAGGTGATTCAAAAACGATGCTGTCACGACGAGCGCATAAACGTTCTAAAAGCTCTAAAAAGCAATCCTGTGGCAATTCCAGAATTGCAGATTCAATTTGGGCGACGGTGCTCATTAGAAGAGATTATGTTTTTACATGCAGGATGCAACAGCCAATCAGTCTGTGAGCGCCTTAGAAAATCTCCGGCTCCGGCACGGCGGGGCCGTGTTGCAGGAAGTCGAAGTCGGCACCCTCATTGGCTTGGGTGACATGATCGACAAAGAGCTTGGCATAACCACGGTGATAGCGGGGTGGGGCCGGTTTCCAGGCGGCGCGGCGTCTGGCTAGTTCCTCGTCGCTGACATGAAGGTGCAGCTTTCGGTTAGTCACGTCTAGTTCGATGAGGTCGCCGTTTTTCACCAGAGCCAATGGGCCACCGACAGCAGATTCTGGGGCGATGTGCAGGGCGCAGGCTCCGTAGCTGGTGCCGCTCATGCGGCAATCACTCAGGCGCACCATGTCGCGGACGCCTTGCAGAATGAGCTTTTTCGGGATGGGTAGCTGGCCCCACTCTGGCATGCCAGGTGCGCCGACGGGACCTGCATTGCGGAGGATGAGGACGGTGTCCTTCGTCACGTCCAGGTCCATGTCATCGATCTTAGCCTTCATCTCTGGGTAGCTATCAAAGACCAGTGCCGGGCCTGTATGATGACAGAGTTCTGGCGTCGCAGCAGCATGTTTGATCACGGCGCCATCAGGGCAAAGGTTGCCGCGCAGAATGGCCGTGCCACCGTCAGGCTGGATGGCGTTTTCAGGAGTGCGGATGACATCAAGATTGTAAGTCTCACAACCAGCGACGTTTTCCCCCATCGTTTTGCCAGTAATGGTGAGGGTCTGCATGTCTAATAAAGGGCTCATGCCATGCAGCAGCGCTTTGATGCCGCCAGCCAGATAGAACTCTTCCATGAGATACTTGCCAGCAGGTCGCAGATTGGCCAAAAGAGGAACGCGGCGGCTGATTTCATCAAATTTTTCCAGTGGTAGCTTGATGCCGAGTCGGCCTGCCATGGCCACTAGGTGAACGATGGCATTGGTGCTGCCGCCGAGCGCCATATCGACCGCGATGGCGTTATCAAAGGAGCGTTCCGTAACGATCTTCGAGGGCTTTAAATCGAGCCAGACGTTTTCGATGATTTGTCGGCCTGCTTCAGCGGCTGTGCGTAGATGGGCGCTATCCACGGCGGGGATGGATGAGGCCCCTGGAATGCAAAGTCCCAGTGTTTCTGCGAGCGCGGTCAGCGTGGAGGCTGTGCCCATGGTCATGCAATGGCCGGGGCCACGGGAGATGCCGTCTTCGATCTCGCACCACTGTTCCCAGGTCAGATTGCCAGCGCGTTTTTCATCCCAATATTTCCAGACATCGCTGCCGCTGCCGAGAGTCTCTCCGCGCCAGTTGCCTTTCATCATCGGGCCGCAGGGCATGTAAATGACGGGGATGTCCATGCTGAAGGCACCCATGAGCAGCCCAGGCGTGGATTTGTCGCAACCACCAAGGAGGACCGCGCCATCCAGAGGATTAGCGCGCAGGACCTCTTCAGTCTCCATGGCCAGCAGGTTGCGGTGAAACATTGCCGTGGGTTTTGTCAGCATCTCACCAGCAGAGAGCACAGGAATCTCCATGGGATGACCGCCAGCTTGCAAAATGCCACGGCGCACAGCATCGGCAGTGAGCTTCAGATGCATGTGGCAGGAGTTTTGTTCTGACCAGGTATTCAGAATGCCGATGATGGGTTTGCCCACATAATCTTCAGCACCCCAACCTGCCTGCTTCGCACGTGAGCGATGGCCAAAGGAGCGGAGTTCATCACGGCCATACCAGCGCCAGGAGCGGAGTTCTTCAGGAGTTTTGCGATTCATGCGGGCCGCTATTCTCCCCAGATGCTGCCCACTTGCCAGAGAAGAATGATGGGAAATCCTAGCCTGAATTATTCATGAGCCATCTACTGCACCCGCTCCACAGCCCGAATCTGCTGCGTTGGGCTTGTTTAGCAAGGCATCGAGCATTGACCAGCTTTCTTGATTGGCAGTAGGTCTTGCTTCTGGTTGAATGAGCACATGATTCTACGCACGACGTTTCTTTGGTCGGCCCTTAGCTTTCCAATCATGGCGCAGTCGCCGAGTGCTGACGCAGCGACTGGACCAAATAAACACGCATGGGAGATGTTCCAGCTGTTTCGGCCCATGACGCAGGGGAACTTTTGTTTCTCGCCTTTCAGTGGGCACCGATTGGCGTCCGTCTTGGCTGAGGGGGCTGGCGGGGAGACTCAGCGGCAGCTTTTGGAGTTAGCTCATCTAGCAGCGGATCGCGATCATCGAGCTAGCGAGGCTGAGATTCTTCGAAAAGCTTTGGCGTCTAGCTCTAAAAACCAAAGCATGCTCTTAGAAGTGGCAAATTCTCTCTGGGTGCCGGCGACTGCAACGCTGGAGCCCGAGTACCTGTCGTGGATGGAAAAACACTATGGCCTCATGATTCAGCCGTTACCGAGTGCAGACGTTGTCGGTCGTGCGATGAAGGTCAATCAGTGGATTCGCCAAAAGACACGCGGAAGAGTGACGGATCTTGTGGGGCCTAATCAATTTCAGTCATCCGGTAATGCGCTCTTATTGGTAAACTCGGTCTATCTGAAGTCGAGCTGGGCGTATCCTTTTGACCCCAGATCGACGAAGCAACGCACTTTTACCATGAGCGCGGGTTCACCAAAACTACTACCGATGATGACCCAGACTCATGCCTTTCTTTTTGCAGATTCATCCGCATGGCTGAGCGCTGAGCTGCCTTTTGCAGGTGGCGACTTTTGCATGACCTTAATGCTACCCAGGACTGAAGCGGATCGTGATGCGGTCGAGTCTGGTTTGAATCCAGAGAGCTGGGGCAGGGTGATCAGCTCTCTGGCTGACGCGGATGTCAGTGTCATGCTGCCGCGTTTTGCTTTCAGTGCTCAGCTCAATCTACAGGGCATGTGGCAGTCTCTGGGAGCTTTGAATGTCTTTGAAGAGAATCTGGCCGACCTCAGCGGCATGATTCAGCAAAAGCC
>JAPLUM010000194.1 GCA_026397605.1 Verrucomicrobiota bacterium
CTACTGCATCCCATGAAGCTCCCTTCCCTCAGTATCCGCACTCGCATCCTGCTTTGGCACGGCGCTCTATTGGCCTGTATTTTGACCGCCTTTGGCATCACGGCCTATCGCCTGAACTGGGACAATGAACTCGCTCGGATGGATAGCCTTTTGGCTGAGCCCGTTTCTTTGCTGCACCGCTCCCTGCATGCTCAAAATACTCGTGTGCGACCCGGCGGGTCGGCGCGACCGATTGACGCGGCTCCACCCCAAGCTTTCCAGCTGCAATCCGAGGCCCTTGCACAATTTGAATCGCACAACTGGCACTACCGCGTTTGGAATCGGGACAAGAAACTCATCGGCAGCTCAGACAAGCCAGCTGAAACCACCACCATGCCAGACTGCACTTACCTCGTGCCGTTTGTCACCGAACACCGCGTGGTCGGTTCCAATCGTGAAGCCTACATTGCCACACCACTCGGGGATTGCCTTCTGGTCACTATTTCCATGAAAGATGCCATGCAGTCAGCCTCTCGATTCGGTTGGCAGATGTTCGCTCTCGGTTCCGTCGTGCTAGGCTTCGGACTCCTCGTTGATGCCTGGATCCTCCGCCGAGCTATCCGTCCCGTGGAGCTCATCATCAGTGCCGCCGAGCGCATCAGTCATGGCAATCTGTCAGCACGGATCGAGACTGAGCATACAAGTCAGGAATTGGGCCGCCTCACCTCCGTGCTCATCACCGAATCCCAAATCTCCCTCGAACGTGAACGCAGCAGCGAGGACTATCGCGACACCATCGCCACCTGCCTGCGCAGCGCTCGGCGCATGGGCGGACTCATCGAGTCGCTGCTTGATCTGGCCCAAATCCAAGGCGACCCCGGTTCACCACACGCTCTCTGCGATCTAGCCACAATGACCTCCGAAGTCATTGATAGTCTGCAACCACTGGCCAACACGCACGGTATCGAACTGCGCTCAGCCATAAGTGCCGCTCCCTGCCGAGGAAATGCTGAACAACTAACGCAGATCATCACCAATCTCCTCAGCAACGCCATCCAGCACAACCAACGTGGCGGCCACGCCATGATCGAAACCAGCCACGATCAGAGTCACGTGACCCTGCGAGTCTCCAACACCGGCCCCGGAATCCCCGCCGCCGACTTACCCCACGTCTTCGAGCGCTTCTACCGCACCGACACCTCCCGCAATCGCAAAACTGGCGGTGCCGGCCTCGGCCTAGCCATCAGCAAAGCCATCGCCGATGCCCACAAGGCCACGCTCACCGTCACCAGCACACCTGCTGAAAGCACCACCTTCACTCTCAGCCTGCCTGTTCATTAGTCTCGAAGGATCGGACCAGTCTGCTGGATCCGACACAGCATTTGCTGACATTTGATAGAAAGACCTTCGTTTCACCACAAGACCATGAACAACCACCTGACATTCATCACCCTACTGGTGTTGGCAATCACCGCCGCATTGCCAGCCGCCACATCCCCCAAGCCAAACATCCTGCACATCCATGCGGACGACCATCGTGCCGATGGTGCACACGCACTTGGCAATCCGATGCTTCAGACACCCAATCTTGATTCACTCGTCGA
This sequence comes from Verrucomicrobiota bacterium, assembly GCA_026397605.1. Lineage (GTDB taxonomy): Bacteria > Verrucomicrobiota > Verrucomicrobiia > Verrucomicrobiales > Verrucomicrobiaceae > Prosthecobacter. Next base: position 1,584 of record JAPLUM010000194.1, read on the forward strand.
GCGAGGCATGACCTTCACGAATTGCTACACCATGGGCTCCATGATTGGTGCGGTCTGCACACCGAGTCGCACGATGATGCTCACGGGTCGCTCCTGGCAGCGCATTCCTGGTGCACCTGACGCGGCAGCGAATGCCAAAGATCCGACCACATTTTTGCCGCGTGTCATCCAGGCCGCTGGCTATCAGACTTGGCACATGGGTAAGAGAGGCAACGGCTTCCCCGCAGGTCTGGCGGAGTTTGAAACAAGCATCGTTGACGATGCCCACGGCAAAGGGGCCGAGGAGGATCGCGCTCATTGCAGCCAACGCCTAGCCGACAACACCATCAAGTTCCTCCAAACACGCGCAACATCGCACGAAGAGAAACCCTTCTACATCTACATTGCGCCGCCTGTGCCGCATGATCCGCGCTCGGCTGAACCACAGTTCCATGCACGCTATGATCCCGCCAAGATCACACTCTCACC
>JAPLUM010000626.1 GCA_026397605.1 Verrucomicrobiota bacterium
GCTCAGCAGGAAAATTCACGCAAAGATCTTACCGCCCTGGAGCAGAGCATCAAAGATGGCAATCTCCAGATTCAAGAGCTAGCGAGGAAGCTCAAATCCGAAGAGCAAGCCCATACCGAGGCTCTGAGCCGGAGCGAAAAAGCCAACCTTGCCCTACAGGCCACTGAAGCCAAGCAGGCCGAGGCAGAAGCCGCCGTGATCAAAGCCCGCGACGAAGAGAAAAATCTGCGCAAAGGCATCCCTGCTCTGAATACGGAAATGGCTGGCATCCAAGCCATGCTGACCACCCTCAGTCGCGAACGTGAGGAAGCCTCCCAGTATGTGACCCGACTGAATGTCAGCACGGATACCTCCAACAAAAAGCTGGCCGAACTGCATCAGCAAATTTCACAGCTCGAAGAAGCGCATCGTTTGCGCGAAGAGCGCCTCATGAAGGCTCAGGGTGAAGTCGATGCTGAAAATGCAAGACTCAAAGCCACCCAGGAGCAGACCCGGGCTGCTGAGGTCGCACTTCAAGACATCGAGCAACAGGTCAAAGAAGCCAGACCAAAAGCTGAGGCTGCGCGCACCCAAGTCAGTAAATTGGAAGGTGAACTAACTGAGCGCCTAGATCGCGTTCAGAGCCTCAAGCAGGATGAGGACCGCCTGATCAAGGAGCTGGCCTCACAGCAAGAAGCCCTGAAAAAAGCCGAAGCTGTACTGGCCGATGCGCGGGATCAAATCTCCACCGAGCAAAAGCGGGTCGTCGAGTTCACCCATGTTGGTGGTCAAGTCCTCACGCTGGGCGCAGCACTCGCCAGCCTGGCCACACGACAATCTGAAACCACCAATTCCCTGCGGGAAGCCGCTGAGCGTGAACTCGCTCTCCAGGTCAAGATCAACTCCCTCCAGGAAAACTTCAATCGCGACTCTGCCCGTGCTGAACAGGCCAAGAATGAGCGCTTGGAGATGGAGTCCGCACTTGCACTACTCACGGATAAATCCCAGAAGCAGTCCGCCAGCCTGACCGCGCTGGAATCCGAACAGCGTAAGCGTCTCGCAGAGATCGAAAAAACGCTGCATGATCAAATCACCCAGACCGAGCGCGTGAAGAGCGAGCTCTCAGGGCTGCAAGATCGCCGAGCTGAATTTGCCCAGGCAGAAGCTCAGCTCCGCCACTGGCAGGAGATCGAAGCCCGCCTGCGTGGTCAGCTCCTGGAACTGGAAGAGAAACATGAGATCATGCGCCGCGGATTGCCTACTGATGAAGGCACCGTCATCATGTTTGCCAATGACCTCATCAAACGCATCGACCTGATCGACGCCCTGAGTGCGCGCTACAGCGGCCACAATGGCGGTGATGTCGTGGCACAACTCGGCACACTGCGTGCTTCCTTTGAGGACATCCTCCTTCAACATGGCGTTAGCGAATTTGATATCCCCGCCGGAACGGAAGTGGATACCCAGTTACGCAAGCGAATCGCCGTCGTGGACAGTCTCCCTGGTAAAGAGAAGCCACGCGTCGTTGAAACTTGCCGTTCTGGCTTTATGTATTCCCGTGAGGAAGGCCAAGAGGTCATCCTGCGTAAGGTTGAGGTCCGCACCTCCAGTCAATAATCACTTTCATTTAACGCTCCCACCCTCACTCCCACACCCGTTATGGCTGAATATGTAGGCATCGATCTTGGCACCACGCTCTCTGGGCTGGCCTATCTGAAACCTGATGGCAATCCTGAGATTGTCCCGAACTCTGACGGCGAGCGACTGACGCCATCCGTCGTCTTTTTTGAGGCGCATGAAGACGTGAAGCTCGTCGGCAGTGCAGCCCGTGTCGGAGGCGAGCCTGACCGCACCGTTTTCCAAATCAAACGCTACATGGACGATCCCGAGCATCTCGTGGAGATCGACGGCAAAAAATGGACCCCCGCAGAAATCTCCGCGCTGATCCTTTCCAAGCTCAAGCGTGACTGCTCCAAGATCATCGGAGACATCAAAGAGGTCGTCATCACCGTGCCGGCCAACTTCAATGAACTGGCCCGCAAAAGCACCATCGCCGCTGCTGAAATGGCCGACATGAAGGTGAAGCGTCTGGTCAATGAACCCACCGCAGCCGCCGTGTATTATGCTCATAGCCAGGGCGTGCAGGGCCGTATCCTCGTCTATGACCTCGGTGGCGGCACACTGGATGTCACCATCCTCAATGTCGAAGGCGACAACATCCGCATTCTAACGACGGCATCGCCCGTATCGACCTCACTCGTGAGAGCTTTGAAAAACTCATCCGCCACATGCTCACCCGCACTGTCATGCTGGTGGAGCAGGCCTTGGACTCCGCCAAGCTGAAGACCAGTGAGATCGACCATGTCGTGCTCGTTGGTGGTTCCACTCGTATCCCGAAAGTGAAGACCGTGCTGGAAAAGCTCTTTGGGAAAACACCCAAGTCTTGCGGCAATGTCGATGAATGCGTCGCTCTCGGTGCTGCCCTCTTCGCCAAAAAATCAGCCCGCATCCAGGAAGTCTGCAATGCCAGCTACGGCACCGTGGCCATGGTTTACAACGCCAAGACCGGCGAAGAAAAACTCATGAACTCGGTCGTGATTCCGAAGAACACGCCGATCCCCTGCTCCCGCACCCAAATCTACCAAACCAGCGAGGACAACGAACGCGTCATCGAAGTGGACATCACTCAGGGGGAAGATGAAGACGCCAAATTTGTGGACGTCATCGGCCGCATCACCCTGGAAGTGCCACCGAACCGCCCAAAAGGCTGTGAGATTGCCGTCACCTTCAGCTACGATGAAAACCAGCGTGTCCGCGCCCTCGTCGTCGATAAACAATCCGGTCGCAGCCGCGAAGTCGCCGTCAGTTACAAAGGCGCAGGCGTGCTCTCCGATGAAGATCTGAAGCGCAAGAGTGCCCACCTGAGAACCATGCGGATCGAGTAGATTCAGCTCCTCCCCTTTTCATTTCCATCTAAACTCACTGCTCCTATGTTTAAGAAGATCCTCGCATCCCTCTCCAAGTCCCAGACTGCCAAGACAGAGGCTCCGAAGCAGGTAGCCACTCCCGCCCCCGCCGCGCAGCCCGCTGGCGGTATTCTCAACCAGATCGCCAAGCCGGCAGCAGCCGTCGTCAAGACAGCACAAACTCCAGAAGAGCTTTGTGACATCACCCCCAAGATGTCGAAAGATCAGATCCAAGCTCAGCTAAAACTGCTGTATCGCCGCTACAATCGCAGCGCTTCCAGCTTGGATTCCAAAATCCGCAAAGAAGCTGACGACATGCTCACTGCCATCGTCGTGGTGAGAGAGAAAAATTTTGGCGAAATCTAATCCAATCCAGACTGGAATTTCGTGAGCATCAGCGGCATGGCTGAGACGTAACACTCGTCTCTTGAACTCGCTTTCCCATACCCACGCCGCCCTCATCATCATCGGTCACGGATCCACCGTGAACCCTGACTCCAGCGCCCCGACGCACCTGCACGCGGATTCCATCCGTCAGCGCGGCCTTTTCCGGGAAGTCACCTGCTGCTTCTGGAAAGAAGAACCCACCATGCGTGAGGTCTATGAGAGCATCGACAGCGACGTCATCTACATCGTCCCGAATTTCATCAGCGAAGGTTACTTCTGCCAGCAAGTGCTGCCCCGTGAGCTCCGCCTCTCTGGCCCCACCACCGAGCGTGATGGCAAAACCATCCACTACTGTGACCCCGTGGGCATCCACCCCAACATGACCCGCCTGCTGCTGCAAAGAGCCGACGAAGTCGCCCCTGGCGTGCCGCGTGCAGAGACCAGCCTCATTATCGTCGGCCACGGCACCAACCTCAATGATAACTCCACCAAGGCCATCAAGGACCAGGTCCAGTTCATCCGCGAAGGCGGCTACGGCTTTGCCGAAGTCATCGACACCTACATGGAAGAGGCCCCTTTTGTCGCCGACTGGCATACATTGACAACAGCACCAAACGTCGTCGTCGTTCCCTTCTTCATCGCCGACGGACTCCACAGCTTTCAGGACATCCCCGTGCTGCTCGGCATGGAAAAAGAAGTCGGCAAAGCCCTCAGCCAGATGGAAGTCTTCCAAAATGGTCCATCCAGCCTAGCGCCGCCGCCCCCGTCCAAGACCAGCTCAAACAAACGCTCGCCTCCTGGTTAGCCGCAGGAAAAAACGTCATCGGCCAAGTCCGCATCCAGAACCATGAATCAGCAGGCTACAGCCTCCGCCATGTCGAGGATCAAAACGCAGCCGAGGAAGCCCTGCAAAAACACCAGCAACCAGAAGCCGCCCGGGAGATCGGCCTGAACGACGCCGCAGGTGAATTCCGCCCCATCAAAACCGCCCCCACGCTGAAAAGCGGCTGGCAGCTGGATCTGGCTAATCTGAGCGACCTCTTACTTGCCCTCGAATTCTTTTATCCCGCCGCCATCGGCATGGCCATGGCCCAGGAACACGGCAGCCTCCAGCCAGTGCCCCTGCGTGACCTCCTAGGACGCCAAACCGGCATGTATCGCTTCGCCAACGGCATCACCGATCCCCAAGCCAGCGAGATCATCGGCAAGTGCTGCGCCAACGCCACCAAATGCCTCCGCCGCATCGTCTATCCCCTTGATGCCACTCAAAGCCTCAGCGGCCCCGCCGCATCCAAGCTTGGGCATGAGGCAGGCCATATCGCAGGCCAAGAAAACGCCATCCCCCTGCTCTGCATGGAAGCCTGCAACCACATCGTCTCCGTCGCCCGCAAAGTCGCCCGCGAAAATTTTGAAACGAAAGCCGCCGAATCCAGCGGAGCCGAGTAGCCATCTCGCTCCGTCGAGATGAGCCTCCCCGCTTTGCAATCCCCAGGTAAACGCGGCATCCCCGCCGCGCCCAGAGATGAAAAAGACAAAGCACCCACCCCAAACGGTTCGACCTAAATCCGTGTTTCGAGTTTCAGGTTTCACGTTCCAAGTTGTCTGAATCAAGGCGTTACGAGACAATGTCAGCACACTCAAAAGGTGAAGGCTGTCATGCTCACAAGTCGTTGGCTTTCATGCCGTGAAACTTTGAACTCGAAACTTGAAACTCGGATTTAGGTTCGAGCGTCACAAGCCAACCTTGGCAGGAAAATTCTGAGGGCAGGATAATTTTCCTACCATTAATCTAAATCCGAGTTTCAAGTTTCTAGTTACGCGTTCCAAGTTCTCTCAATCAGGACTTTACAGAGCTAAGTTGGCTCACTCAAAAAGTGTGTGATGCCGCAGTCGCAAGTCGTTGGTTTTTATGTCATGAAACTAGAAACCTGAAACTTGAAACAGGTTTTTAGGATCAATCTTCCTACCTTCACTTGCTGGGAGGAAGCTTTACTTGGTTCTTGGTTCTTGGTTCTTGGTTCGTAGTTCGGCCTTTAGGCCGCCTGTCCTTGGTGGGGCGGATGCCCCTTCATCCGCCGTTCAATCCGCAAACGCGGCGGGGATGCCGCCTTTCCTTGGTTCTACATTGGAGGATAGCCGTCCACGCCTGTCATCGGCCAGATGCGTCACGCCTCTTCCTGAGATGAGCCAGTGGTTCCCCGGCGTGAGCCAGAACTTCCCCTAAACAAGCCACCGGACCTTCAGCGCCACACCAAACCTCCACCTCGCAGGTTCGCCAGCCCATAGAGCCACGCCACAGCTCCACAGGCACAGCACGCCACGATCAAGAGCCGCCAAGTCTGCCCCAGGCAGTGCTCGAAACACCCGTGGGCCAGCGCCACCAACCCGAGGGCCAGCGCCACCAACCCGAAGGCTAGCGCCACCAACCCGAAGGCTAGCGCCACCAACCCGAAGGCTAGCGCCACCAACCCGAGGGCTAGCGCCACCAACCCGAGGTCCAGCGCCACCAACCCGAAGGCTAGCGCCACCAACCCGTGGGTTGACGCCGCCGACCCAAGGCCATTTTTCAGCGGGATTCAGTATAGATAACTGAAAACGAATATATTACCTTTTTTCAAAAAGCTTCCCAAGACCACCCTTCACCCTTCACCCTTCACCCTTCACCCTTCACCCTTCACCCTTCACCCTTCACCCTTCACCCTTCACCCTTCACCCTTCACCCTTCACCCCTCACCCCTCACCCTTCACCCTTCACCCTTCACCCTTCACCCTTCACCCT
>JAPLUM010000105.1 GCA_026397605.1 Verrucomicrobiota bacterium
CCAGTGATGGTGATCGTGGTCCACGCATGAAACAGGATGGTCAAAATCATCGTGGCCCAGCCCCGCGCGATGGCGACATGCAGCGAAAAGGACCACCAGAAGGCCAACGTCATGATCAAGCTCAGCGCCAGGGACCGTCCCATAAAGATCAGCATGGCATGAAGCAGCGTCAACATGGCCCGCAGCAGCGTGATCATGGCCCTCAGCAGTTTGGTCAAAAGCGCCCGCTTCCGCCAATGGCGGCTCCCCATCATGGCAAAGACTATCGTGGGCCGATGCAGCCTCAGCATCGTGGGCCTCAGCACCCGCGCTATGACGCCCCACAGAAAGGCCAGTCATTCATGCATCGTAAGGACCGTCGTGGTTCACGAGGCCAGCATTCCATGCACCAAGGCCCCGCACCGCAACGCCACAATCGCGGGCCTAAGGCTCCGATGCCCAAGCACGGTCAAGATCGCCGTGACGGACGTGAAGCTTAGTCCTTGATAAAAAACCATCCATGGGCGGCGGACACTAAATGTCCGCCGCCTTTACGTTGATAGGCTTAAAGCTTTGCCAAAATCGCGTTGAAAGTGGCGCTCGGGCGTAGAGCAGCGCTGGCTTTGGCGTCATCTGGCTGGTAGTAACCGCCAATGTCTGTGGGCTTGCCCTGCACGGCGATGAGTTCATCAACAATCTTGGACTCGCTGCCAGTCAACTCTTCGGCAATCGGAGCAAATTGCGCTTTCAATTCAGCATCGTTGGTTTGCGCCGCCAATGCCTGAGCCCAATACAGGGCGAGGTAGAAGTGACTGCCACGATTGTCGATTCCAGCACCGACTTTGCGGGCCGGTGATTTATCATTCTCCAGGAACTTGCTCATAAGCGGTACAATGGAAAGCATCTTGGCACTGGTGCCGACTTCTAGGATCGGGAAGAGGTCCGTGAGGTAGTCACGCAGCACGTTGCCCGTGACGGAGATCGTGTCCTGGCTGGCAACGAGACGCTCCAGTGTGAACTGAGTGGCTGCCGCAGGTGCTAAGATGCGGATATCGAGACCTGTGAGGTCGTGATCCTTCAAATAGGTGTTCACTTTGGCAATGATTTGCGCGTCGTGAGCACGAGATTCATCGAGCCAGAAAACAGCAGGAGTGTTGCTCAGGCGAGCGCGCTTGACGGCTAGCTTTACCCAATCCTGAATCGGCGCATCCTTGGCCTGGCAAGCGCGCCAGATATCGCCAACATCGACGCTGTGCTCCAGAAGAGTCACGCCTGCGGCATCAACGATGCGGACAGTTCCAGCTTCTGTAATTTCAAAGGTCTTGTTATGCGAGCCGTACTCTTCAGCCGCCTGCGCCATAAGTCCGACGTTTGGTACGCTGCCAATGGTTTGTGGATTCAGAGCGCCATTCTTACGGCAGAAATCAAAGGTCGTCTGATAGACAGATGCATAGCTGCGGTCAGGGATCAGTGCCAGCGTATCGCCAAGTTTCCCTTCTGTATCATAGACCTTGCCACCAGCGCGGATGAGGGCTGGAACAG
>JAPLUM010000500.1 GCA_026397605.1 Verrucomicrobiota bacterium
CAATCTATTTCAGCCCCGGATCAGATCAAGCAAATCATCGTCACTCAATCGACCGCTGATTTCACTTCCCTCCAGAAGATCTGAGGCCAGATCTCGCTTGTGGCGATGGAGTTCCAGGATCTTTTCTTCAATACTGTCGCGCACGATCAGGCGATAGACTGTAACCGGCCGCTGCTGGCCGATGCGGTGGGCACGGTCGATGGCTTGAGACTCGACTGCGGGGTTCCACCAGGGGTCGAGAAGGATGACGTGGTCCGCAGCGGTGAGGTTCAGTCCGTAACCACCGGCCTTCAGACTGATTAAGAAGACGCGGCGATCCTTCTCCGTCTGGAAAGATTTTACTTGGGCCTCGCGATCGTTGCTGCTGCCATCGAGATAGGCGTAGCTAATCTGGCGACCCTCCAGCGCTTCGCGGACGAGTTTGAGGAATTGGACGAACTGGCTAAAGATGAGCACCTTGCCACCCCCCTCCAAAATGGCCTCCAGACGCTCTAAGAGCATAGGCCATTTGCCGGAGAGGTCATCAGGCTCCAAATCTCCCAAGGTGTCTTTTTGCAGCCCAGTAAGACGAAGATCACAGCAAGCCTGACGCAGTCGCAGTAAAACGGTGAACATGGTCATCTTGGCACCGCCCTGACCGGACCGTTTGCGCGCGGCTTTGATCTCCTCGCGCCCTTCTTCGAGCAGACGACGATAAACTTCAGCTTGGGCTGGCGAGGGATCGCACCAGAGGACTTGCTCGATCTTCTCAGGCAGATCTTTCAGCACCTCACGCTTGGTACGACGCAGGAAATAGGGGCGAAGCAGCTTTTTCAGGCGCTCGCTAGCCGAAATGCCGGCTGGCGTGTCCATACCGCCTTGGATGGGCTGTTCGAAGCGCTCTTTAAAATTATCACGGCTGCCCAAATAACCCGGCAGGGCAAACTGGTAGATGGCCCAGAGATCCCGGGTGGAGTTCTCCACAGGTGTGCCAGTTAGGGCTAGGCGGGCGTTACAAGGCAGCGATCGGATCGCCTTTGATGCATCAGTGTCAGGGTTACGAATGTAACTCGCTTCATCTAACAAGAGAAGCGACCAGGACGACTTCTTCAAAATCTCTAAATCCCTCACAACCAATTGATAGGTGGTAATGATAACATCTTGAGTATCTACCGTTTTCAATACGGCGGCGCGGTTAGCCCCCTGAGAAATAATCACCTTCAAGTGGGGAGCAAAGCGCTCAAACTCGGCGCGCCAATTCCCAGTCAACGACTTCGGGCAAACAATGAGGACAGGCTTGCGATCCTCCGGCAGACGACGGGCAATCAGCATCTTTACCAGAGCGATGCTTTGCACCGTCTTACCTAACCCCATCTCATCTCCGAGGACTCCACCACGCCCAGCTTGAACCAAGGAGTCCATCCAGCGCACGCCGAGTAGCTGATAAGGGCGCAGACGGGCACCTAGCTCACCGAGTTGCGACAGTACGCTTGCCTCGTCAGGCAAACCGGCCTGTTCGTCCAGATCACCCTGATTAAAATAGCTGGAGTGTAGAGCGCTGATGCGTGCACCGTCAGGCGTGAGTTGAAGCGGCACGTCGCGAAGCGTGTCCTCAAATTCCTCCACACTCTGGAGGTCTAGCAGATACTTTTTGCCGTTTTTCCCCTGCACAGATCGCTGACCAGAGCGCACCAGTCGCAGCACTTCGGCACGCGGTAGCCTGAACCCATCTGGGGCTTCGTAGCCGAATTCCATCGCCAGCCAGTCGGAGCCAGAACTCGACCCACCAGCATCCACCGGGCGCTGCCGGATCTGCGGTAAAATGCGAGAGATCCCCTTGGTCGCGGCGGTCCACCGCTCACCCTCGACGACCCTGAAAAGCTTCTTCAAACGCGGCAGTTCGGAGGCATAAAATCCCATTACAGCTTCTGCACCAACTAGTCGATATGGCGTTACATCTGTAACAGTACTTATTCCCGAGGACAACTTAAATCCTAACCCCTTAATGAAGGCAAAAAGGCGGAATTCCGCATCCACGTTCTGAACATAATAAACACCTTTGGATAATTGATCCTGAATAGGATATATTTTATCATTAGTTTCTAAATTGGACTTTTCTGACAAAAACCAACACTTCCCCTGATGTAGCGCTGATACCGTTACTTCTAATGATTGTAACGACCCTTCTAAAGCAAGCTCAAACTCGCAGACTAGTGGTGCTACATGGAAGTTACAAAGAGCCTCTCCCTGCAACTCAACATAAAACGCATCCGTAACGCTTTCGCGATTGGCAATAAACCAGCGTAACGGCCGGGAGCATGGCAACTCAGCCACAAGTTGCGTCAGATCTTTTGATAGATTTGGTAACTTAAATACCGTTACAGTTTCTCGACAAGCCCACCATGCGGCCGGCTGACTTTTCAACAGAGGACTTTGACCGCTCGCATCAAGACTGAGGTTAACGTTGCCCGAATCTCCCAGGGACTCAACCCGCAGAGGCAGCCGCACGGCCTCGGCTGCAATCGATACCTCAGCACCACCTCCTGAAGGCTTACCAGCAATCAGGCGAGGATGATCTGCGGCAGACTCTAGAAACTCAGCAAACAGAGTCGCCGACATGGATAACGGCGCACTCTGCCCTAGGACGCCTTTCTCAGCCAACCACGCAGCTAAAAGAGATTCCTCCCCTTCCCCACCGGGTTGAAATTTGACGTACACCCCCACAGGCTCACGAGGAATTCCCAAAAGCAGATTTTCAGGCAGATAGGCCGTGTATTGCCCAGGCACACGCTTGGGAGCCCTTTTGTTTTGTAACGGTTGAAATGTTACATTTGAGGGCGAGCTCGGCAAACTCCCAGCGGGTGAAGGGGCACCTTGAGGCTTCAGAAAAAGTAATGCCACAGCGATGGAATGCTCACAGATCATGCCTCGCCTAGCGACGGGACAGGTGCATAAATTGTCCACGTCGCGGGAAGATCGAATCGCTAATCCAGAGGCAAATTTCATTTTTCCGTGACCAGCCAAGCCGCGAATTTTGCCGCCATCAGCGGAATTGAGCGACACCAAACCAGCATCCACGAGTCCGCGGGCCGCTTTCATGACCTGCCAACCACCTATTTCTCCAAGCCATTGTTCTGTAATTTCCATTTCTTTCTGGCGCTGACCAGAGTTCCCGTTCAAAGTCTCGCGTCAAGGTTTCTTATGAGGATCGTCGCAATCACGAATCAAAAAGGCGGTGTGGGTAAAACCACCACCGCAATCAATCTGGCCGCATGTCTCGCTCAGCGTGGCGTTCGCGTCCTGCTCATCGACCTCGATCCCCAGGCAAATGCCACGAGCGGCCTGGGTCTCGCACAGGAGGATGGAGGCAGCCTTTACCCTGCCCTTGTGCTGGGCACAGACCCGCACACGGCCATTCGTAGCACACGCCTGCCGAATCTTTCCATCATCCGGTCTCACCAAGAGCTGGCGGGCTGTGAAATTGAATTGGCTCAGAACGGCAATCACCTTGCCCGTCTGCGGGAAGTGCTCCATCCGCTGCGCCAGTCCGGCCATTTTGATTACATCCTGCTGGATTGCCCACCTTCACTGGGCGTGCTCATGACTTCTGCCTTGGCTGCCGCCGACGAGCTGCTCGTGCCTCTGCAATGCGAGTATTTCGGCCTTGAAGGACTCTCAAAAATCGTGGGTGTCGTCCAACAAATCAGGGATTGCGGTGCCAATCCGAACCTCCTGCTCGAAGGCATCGTCATGACCATGTACGATTCCCGCGCTAACCTCTCCCAGCAGGTCGTCAGCGACGTCAAAAACTACTTTGCCGAAGTGATCTATAATTCGATCATCCCAAGAACCGTTCGCCTGGGTGAAGCACCAAGCTTTGGGAAGTCCATCATCGAGTATGAACCGAATGGAAAAGGCGCTGCCGCCTATCGTGCGCTTGCAGAGGAGTTCTTGGCTCGGCGCGCTGTTAAATAGACTGAAAGTACGTCGGGAATGGATGGCACGGAGGGAGTCTTAGGCACGGAAAACCTTTCCGACTCTCCTTGACGGGTCCTCACACCACCCAGGCTCCAATTGCCCCAAACCAATCAGGAAGCTCAGCGATTTAACTCTTGAGCGTCATCCGCCCGCTTCTTCGCCGATCATTCTGAGCCTACGGAAGCTTAGCAGATTGCCCCAACTACTGTTCAGGCGATCACTCTTAAGAAAAACTTCAGTTTTGTTGATTATCAAGTTGCAATCAAAATGGTAAATTGTATTCTTTATAATTATTATGAGCCTTTCCCACACCCCTGTCGCCTTTTTGTCTAAGCCCAGCTATGCCAGTCATAGCTCTTCCAAATCAGCACTATACACTGCGGATTACGCCTTTTTCATGGCGGCCTTGGTGATCGTTTGCGGCGGATGTTTGTTTATGATGGATCTAGCTTCTGCTCAGAGCCAGGCCCGTGAGTCGATGTTTCTGAGCATTGTTTCACAATTGACACAATCAGTGCCAGCTCTGTGGGCTGAAGTTAGCACTTATGTCACTCTCTTACTGAGCAGCATTTTAACCTCCGGGATTCTCGTGGGTTTTGTCATTGGCCTCCGTGCTTTAGATCAAAAGGTCACAGGCTCTAGCCAGCAGAAATCATCTTCCTTCTTTACCGTCAAAGCAGCACAGGTCGAAAGCATGAATCAATACAAAGCCGCTCTTCGTGGCCGTGAAAGCCGCATCTTCCTGCTCTCACCTGTATTCCAATAATCGAGTGAGAGCCTACTGCTCTGAGCCGAACCATGTGCTCATGGACTGTCCACTGTAGCCTGTCATTTCCAGGTAGCCTTTGCCAGTGATCTTCTGGCCCTTGGAGAAGCCCGTGTAGTCCACAGCGCCCTCCCAGTATCCCAGTCCAGGCGTGGCCGTTGCTTGAAACTCTTGATTCTTCATGGCTGCACGGCAATCCAAAGTGATGCCTCGGGTGGGAATGTCTATGCTCCAAGTGATCGGATAAACCGCGCCGCTATTGAATTTCCACACTTGCCCTGGAGTGAGAGTGAAGAGATCTGAACCTAACGGTATCGCCTGCCCATTCGCTAAAATCAAAGTGCCCGCATTGGAACAAGCAACTCCGCCGCGGAGTTGGAAAATCATGAGCTCGCTGCCATCACTGAGCTGCGCACTGAACCAATCCCAACCTTGAGTGCCCTTTTCCAAAAAGCTGGTGCCAAACTCATGATCCATCCAGCTTTCACCCGCCACAGCATAGACCTTGTCATCTAAAGTCACACGGCCTTGCGTCGGCATCCTCGTATGGGAGTAGTAGTGGCTCGCGTTTCCTGCCGTTTTACCCTTTTGACTGATGCCATCCTGGCCATGAATCACGGCTTTTTTTCCTGGAGCTAAACTCAAATCTAAAGTGAAACGACGATCCCCGGCTTTCAGAGTCATGCTCCCATCAGCTGACATCAGTGCCCGCCAGTCTTCATT
>JAPLUM010000853.1 GCA_026397605.1 Verrucomicrobiota bacterium
CCGCCAGGGGCATGGCGGCGAAGTGCTCGCGTGCCAGTGAGGCCGCCATGCCGCCGTTTTGCATGCCGACCTCAATGCTGACCGTGCGGGCGACGGACTCAGGATAACGCAGCACCTTTGATATGGTATAGCCAACGCCAAAGCCCAGCACATGCAGTGCGAATGCAGCGAGAGCCAGTTTGCCAAAGTTCGCAGCAATCGCGTCCGCGCTCGCTGCGACGATACCTCCGCTCACGAGCGTGAAGGCCAGCACAGCCACGGTGGGACCACAGGCTCCGATTTTGTCAGCCGTGCGTGGCAGCTTCCAGCGGATCAAAACACCGAGCACTACGGGAGCGATGGTGAGTTGAAAAGCCGACACGCAGAGCCCCCAGGCATCCACTGGCACATACTTGCCAGCCAACGTGCTCGTCCACATCGGCGTGAAGAAGAACGCCAGCATTGTGGACGCGAGCGTGAGCACCACGGAGAGCGCCACGTTCGCTTTCGCCAAGTAGCTGATCATGTTCGACGCCATGCCGCCGGGGCAACTCGCGACGAGGATGATGCCCACGGCAAGGCCTGGCTCGAGTTTCAGCGCTGTCGCCACCAGCCAACCGGACAACGGCATGATGGTATACTGCGCGATGAACCCGAGCGCCACACTTCCAGGCATCTTGCCAATCGCTTTGAAATCATCCAGGCTCAGCGTGAGTCCCATGCCGAGCATCGACGACGCTAGCGCCCAGAAGATCCACGGCTTGTCGAACCACAGCATCGTTTGAGGCCAAAAGTAGGCGATGACCGCCAAAGTGACAAGCCAGACGGCATAGAGATTATTGAACCAGTCGAAGAAGCGTTTCATGAGGGAGACTTGGGCGATACATAAACGGAACTTACACCACTCACGGCAGCGGTGGCAGTTTCGCCGAATAATGCACGCAACGGTGGCGGTTGTCATCAAAAGCAAAGTGAAGCCATTGCCTATCGGCGCTGACGAAGCCGTCTGGGTAATTCATGCGGCCTTTCGGACCGTCCACGGACTCCTGCTGGAGCACTCGCTGGTAGGGCCAGGTCTTGCCAGCGTCGAAGCTGATCCAAAGCGCCATGGGACTGCGGTGCTTGCTGTTGGGATTGTGCAACAGTGCGACATTGTCACCGCCGAGGCTGTAGAGCATGGCTTTGCTGCCGGGGTTTGGGGTGTCGGTGATGCTGGCGAAATCAGGCCAGGTTTTACCACCGTCTTTGCTCACAGCTTGGTAGAGCACTCCGCCTAGGCGGTCTCCGCGCAGCACCATGAGGATGCGACCGTCGCTGAGCTCGACGATGCTGTTTTCAGCCCAGCCGTGGTAGCGGTCGTCGGGCGTGAGGCGGATGTCGCCGTGCTCAGTGTAGGTCTTGCCGCCGTCGCTGCTAATGAGCACGCCATTGCGGGGATTGCTGACATAATGGGAGAGCGCTTTATGCCAGGGCTTGTCCTCGGGCTCCGGTGGTGTAGTGCCCGCGGGCGGGCCTTGGTAATGCTGAAATGGAATCAGGATGCGACCATCCTTGGTGACAATGTGGCCGCGGATGAAGGTGAACTTGGCGAGGCGGCCTGGCATGGGCTCGGGCTTGCTCCAAGTCTTGGCACTGTCATCGCTGTGCATCATCCACGACTGCCAGTCCCGGCCCCAGGTCTGCGAGTGCGTGCTGAAGAACATGGTGGTACGATTGGCGATGGTCATGATCTCTGTCGCGCCCTGGCCGCTGGTGATGCCACTGTGTGGGAACGTCGTGTCCACCGTTTCAAGCGGCGACCACGCCCTGCCCTCGTCCGTGCTGCGGGTGATGCCGATGTAGTTCTTTGGTGAAGGTTCAAAGTCATCCCCTGCCAGAAGCGAGATGATCCAGGAGCCGTCAGGCATTTGGCGCAGCGTGGTATCGCAGACCATTTTGTTGGGCGTGACGCCGTCGTAGGGAATGCTTTTGCGGTCCTGTTTGGCGTCTTCGGCGGCTATTGCGATCCACTTCGTTGCGGGCGTGATGGATGGCGGCAGATGCGGCGCAAGCGCCTTGTTGGCGAGCATGCGCAGCTTCGCGTCCTTCGACACGATCTTGCCTGCGAGCACATCCTCCTCGCGAAACCTCGCCATCAAGATCTCCGCATCGGTGTGGCGGTTCCAGTCATAGAGAATGTGGATGAGGCCATCTGGTGCTTCGAAGCCATCGGGATAAGAGACCGAAGAGCGATCATCCAGCAGCAGGCCATTGCTCCAAGTCTTTCCTTCATCATCCGAGACGAAGGCCATCATGCTTGAACGGCGTGGTAGCCGCACATTCACCGGACCATTCTTCACCAGCAGAATGCGACCCGATTTGAGCCGACGCAGGAAGAAGCGCGCATTCACATTCTGCACCGTCGCAGCCTGTTTCGGCTCACTCCAGGTCTTGCCGCCGTCATTCGAGAAACTCTCGTGTGGCTGGCCTTTCGTGCGTGCGAGCATCCACAGGCGACCATCCTTCAGTTCGATCATCATGTGCTCGTCGAACTCCCAATCGGGGAACTGCAAGCTGCCGCGCTCCTTCCACGACGCGCCTTCATCGGTCGAAGCAAACACACGGCACGTTTTCTTGTGCCAGTCCGACACCGGCAGCAGCCACGTGCCGTCCTTGAGCACCGTCGGCTTGTTCAGCGTGCAACCTTCCGCAAACATCACCGGCGTGCTCCACACCGGCTCCGCCGCATCGGGATCATCGCAGCGCATGAACCAGTTCGTGATACGCTTCTGCGGATCACCGAGCTGCTGATCGAAAAAGAGCCACAAGCGGCCCTTCGGGTCCGTCCAAAGGTTCCCCACCAGCGCCCCGCTGACCTTCTGCGCCGCCTCCATCCGCGCTCCGACCGCCAGACGCGGCTTCGACCACGTCGCGCCATCGTCGTCGCTCGTCGCGAGCAGGAAACACCCATCCGGCTTGTCACCTGTCCCCGTCCAGCAACCCCAGATGCGTCCTTTCGGCGTGCGATCCATCCCGATGATCATCGCGCCACTCCGTGCGTCGTCTTGAAACTCCGCACTGGGATTCATGATGACGGAAGGCGTCAATCCATCCTCATCCCGAAGCTCCGCGCCATCCGCGAGCACCAGCAGCACCATCTTTTTGAACTGAAGCCGCTCACCTTGCTTCACGGCTTTGCGGTAGAGGCTCACGCGATTGATTTCGCCGGGGAAGAGCTGCGTCTCGGGCACATCGACCTTGGTGAAGCCTGCTTTTTGCAGTGCTACATCCTGACTCGCAGCTGTAGGGCGGATCGTCGGTGTGAGGGCGAAAAGCGTGCCCGGCTTGGTGACGGTCACGTCGAGCTTTTCTATGCTGGTGCGATGAAACGGCAGGTCTTTGACCGCATCGGGCATTTCGTCGATGACGTAGTCGCGATCATCGAAAAGCTTCACACCACGTTTCATGACGGCGGGCGCGGGTGGCGGCGGTGCAGGCCAGGCGATGCGCTGATGGTCTTTTTGCGATTCGAACTCCACCACGGCTTCGAGTTTGCCGAACATGATGCGGTCGGTAGTGCCGCCGTGGTCGCTTTGGCTGACGGTGAGCCAGAGCGTGCCTTCGTGTTCGTG
>JAPLUM010000514.1 GCA_026397605.1 Verrucomicrobiota bacterium
TCAGCGGAAAGGGCGTCGGCATCTGGGCGGAGGTTCCTTGACGTTCCGCTGTCAGTGGCAGGCTGATACTGGGAAAAAACTCAGCTCTAGACAGTCTTGCTGTGGCTCGGGCCTGATCAAATCGAGCAATGGCGGCTTTTAATTGCTGATTGTTCGCCGTGGCGCGGGCTTCCAATTCATTCAGTTTGGTGTCATGATAAACTTTCCACCATTCACCCTTGGGTAGATGCGAAGAGGGCGAGGCTGCACGCCAGGTGACGTTCTTGAATTTAGCCGTCGTCTCGCTGGCCGGACGTTCATAGTTTGGCCCGACTTGAGCTAGAGCACTGGTGGTTAGAAGAATGGGTAGAAGGTGTCGCATGGTTAACAGTCTTGGTAGTTCGAGCTTTAGTCCGTTTTTAAAGTTTATGAGAGTTCCGTAATCGCGGCCTTCTTTTGCTTGCCTAGCTTCATCACCAAAACGTAAAACACGGGTGTCAGGAATAGCCCAAGAAAGGTCACGCCGATCATGCCGGCAAAGACAGCAGTCCCCATGGCTCGGCGCATTTCTGCACCTGCGCCGGTGCTAACGACCAGGGGATAGACGCCTGCGATGAAAGCGATGGAGGTCATTAAAATCGGACGCAGGCGCAGGCGGCAAGAATCGAGCGCTGACTCCAGAGGGCTCAGGCCGTGGTCGTGTCTTTCTTTGGCGAATTCGACAATCAAGATGGCGTTTTTGCAGGCAAGGCCGATCAGTACGATGAAGCCGATTTGGGTGAAGATGTTATTGTCGCCGCCCGTGAGGTAAACGCCAACGAGGGCAAAGAGTAGGCAAAGCGGCACAATGAGAATGATGGCAAGTGGCAGGCGCAAGCTCTCGAACTGTGCGGCCAGCACCATAAAGACCAGTAAAATGCAAAGCGGGTAAATGAACATGGCTGTATTGCCTGCGATGATTTTTTGATACGTGAGATCGGTCCATTCAAACTCGAATCCTCCAGGCAATATTTGTTTGGCCAGATTAGACATGACTTCCTCTGCTTGGCCTGAACTCAAGGGTGGCAGCGGCCCGCCGTTGATATCCGCAGCCAGATAGCCATTGTAATGAGTGACACGGTCTGGGCCAAAGCTTTCCTTCACTTTGACGAGGGAACCGATGGGCACCATTTGGCCCGCACTGTTTTTCGTTTTTAGCCGTAGAATATCCCCTGCATCATCGCGGTATTCAGGCTCGGCCTGCGCCACGACCTGATACGTGCGGCCAAAGCGATTGAAGTCATTGACGTAAAGACTGCCAAGATTGATTTGCAGTGTCTCAAAAAGATTCTGAAGCGGCACTCCCTGAGATTTGGCTTTTTCTCGATCCACGTCGGCTTCGAGCTGTGGCACATTCACTGTGTAACCTGAATAAACTTGAGCCAGCTTCTGTGTGCCATAAGCGGCTCCGACGAGCTGCTGCGCGGCCTGGTAAGTGGCGGCATAGCCTTGATTAGCGCGATCTTCGATCATGAGCTTAAACCCACCGGTGGTGCCGATACCATTGACTGGCGGTGGGGGAAACATCAGAACCATGGCATCTTGGATGGTGGAGAACTCGCCATTAAGAGCGCCTGCGATCGCTCCCCCATTGAGCTCTGGAGTGGTGCGGTCACCAAAGTCTTTGAGACCGACAAAGACGATGCCGGCATTAGGGCTGATGGTAAACCCCTGGATACTCAGACCAGGAAAGGCGATGGCGTCTTTAACTCCCGGATGCTTCAAGGCAATCTCAGACATCTTACGCATGACGTCTTCTGTGCGATCCAGGGATGCTCCATCTGGTAGCTGGGCAAAGCCGACGAGGTATTGTTTATCCTGAGCTGGAACGAAGCCAGATGGCACCATTTCAAAGCCTTTCATCGTCGCCCACACCAGCCCACTATAGATCAAGAGGGCGATGAAACTGAACCTGATGATACGCTTGACCATCCCGACATACACATTGGAGGACCACTCAAAGAAGCGATTGAACGGACGGAAGAACCAGCCAAGTAGAATATCGATGAACCGTGAAAGCAGGTCTTTCTTGGCATGATGATCTTTCAGCAAAAGCGCAGACAGAGCCGGGCTAAGCGTGAGAGAATTGATGGCTGATATGACCGTGGAGATGGAGATCGTGACGGCGAACTGTTTGTAAAACTGGCCGCTTAAACCACTGATAAAGGCAGTCGGGATGAAGACGGCGCAAAGAACCAGAGCGGTAGCCACGATGGGGCCGGTGACCTCTTTCATGGCTTGTTTTGTGGCTTCCAGGGGGCTTAGGCCGTTACGGATGTTCCGCTCCACATTTTCGACCACGACGATGGCATCATCCACGACGATTCCAATGGCTAGAACCAGGCCAAAAAGGGACAGGTTATTGATGGAAAAGCCCAGGCCATGCATGACTGCAAAGGTGCCAACCAGCGACACGGGAACCGCAACCAACGGGATCACAGAGGCACGCCAAGTTTGCAAGAAGATGACCACGACTAGCACCACAAGAAGAATGGCCTCAATGAGGGTGTGAATGACCGCATCAATGGATTTCTCCACGAATACTGTCGGGTCATAAGCGATGGCGAAGTCTACCCCTTCAGGGAACTTGATTTTGAGTTCTTCCATCTTAGCGCGCACAGCTTGGGACAAGGCTAGGGCATTAGAGCCTGGTAACTGGAAGATGGGGATACCTACGGCGCGCTTGTTGTTTAGCAGGCTGCGCAGTGCGTATTCGCTAGAGCCCATTTCGACACGCGCTATGTCTTTGAGGCGCAGTTTCTCACCATGCACCCCGACTTTGACGATGATGTTCTCAAATTCTTCTTCACTCACCAGACGCCCTTTTGCATTCACGGTGAGCTCAAAGGGTACGTCGCCTTTCACAGGTTGCTGGCCGATGACGCCTGCCGCGACCTGAACATTTTGTTCACGGATTGCATTGACGATTTCAGAGGCCGTCAGTTCCCTTGCTGCGGCTTTGTCAGGATTGATCCAGATGCGCATGGCGTATTCGCCCCCACCGAAGAGCTGCACTTGGCCCACGCCTGGCAGGCGCGCTAGCTCGTCTTTTACATTGAGCGTGGCATAGTTTCGTAGATACAGCTCGTCGTAGCGATCATTGGGAGAGAGCAAATGCACGACCATGGTGAGGTCAGGTGACGACTTCACTGTGGTGACACCAAAGCGGCGCACTTCTTCGGGTAGCTTTGGTAGCACCTGAGACACGCGATTTTGCACCTGCACCTGTGCTAGGTCAATATCGGTGCCGAGCTTGAAGGTCACGGTCAGTGTCATGACTCCGTTGGCCGTGCTTTGAGAGCTCATGTAGAGCATATATTCAATGCCATTGATGATTTGATCAATCGGCGAGGCAACCGTCTCAGCAATGGTCTTCGGGTTGGCACCTGGATACGTAGCCGTGACGATCACCGTCGGTGGTGCTACTTCGGGATACTCGCTGATCGGTAGTTGGAAAAGGGAGATCGCGCCGAGGATGAAGATCAGCAGGGAGAGCACGCCTGCGAAGATGGGGCGCGTGATGAAGAAGGTCGAAAAATTCATTTCAGATAAAATAGGGCTAGCTGAAAGGTCTGCTTACTCCTTGGCGGATGCAGTGGGTGCTTGCTTGGCTGCATCGCCTTCCACTGGCGCGACAGGCATTCCAGGCATCGGCAGGCGCGCCATGCCGTTGATGATGATTTTTTCACCCGCTTTCACACCGCTGCGGATGATCCGTTTACCCTCAATGCTGGGTCCGATCACGACGGGCTTATAGACAGTGATGTTCTTGTCATCGACTCCCAGCACATATTTATTGGCTTGATCGGTGAGGATGCTTTTTTCATCAATGAGCAGGGCAGGGTATTTGCTCGTCATGGGTAAGCGGACGCGGGCAAAGAGTCCCGGTGTCAGGCTGCCGTCTGGATTGGCAAAGACTGCGCGCAGGATCATGCTGCCCGTGCTGGCATCTAGCCGATTGTCGAAGGACTCGACGTGGCCTTTATGAGTAAAGGCAGTCTCATTGGAAAGCTGAAGCTCCAGAGGCATTTTGCCAGCCTCATTGAGATAGGTCTTTTTCTCGCGTTGCAGGGCCTGAATCTTCAGCAGGCTGTTTTCGTCGATGTCGGTGTAAACATAGACGGGATCAACACTGACGATCGTGGTGAGCAGTGTGGTCCCCGCTGTCACGTAGTTCCCAGTCGTGGTGAGGGCTCGGCTGATGCGCCCAGCTATCGGTGCACGCACTTCGCTATGTTCCAGTTCGATCTCAGCGCTGTGTTCCGTCGCACGAACAGACTCTAGTGCTTCCTGTCCTTGGAGGTTCATCGACTCACGCATTTCAGCCTGTTCAGGGGCGATTGCCTTGGCGGCCAAAAGG
>JAPLUM010000031.1 GCA_026397605.1 Verrucomicrobiota bacterium
AAGATGGGGCATTGACGGCGATGCTTACGGTGAGGGTCAGCGGCGGATAGCTAGCCCCCGAAGCCAAAGCATCGGAGCGGCTCGCGCTGATGCTAGAGCCTGCGCCTTGTAGAATGGTCCAGCCAGATCCAGCCAGACTCACGGCAGTTAAGCCAACGGGTAAGCTGCCAGTCAGACTCACCAGACCAGCAGTATCTCCGGTGCCAGAATTTGTAACTGAGATCGTGTAGGTCGCTCCAACATCACCGGATTGAAAAGGACCATTTTCGACAACATCCACCGTCAGATCTGAAGTTTTTAAAACCGTATTCACCGCCGTGGCATTGCCATTATTGGACTCGTGACTTTCGGCGATGCTGTTAGCGGGATCGACCAGCGCAGAGCCAATGGTGGCTGCGTAATTACCATCGACCAGACTTCTCACCGTCATGGTCACCACGGCGGACATCCCGACATTGATCGCAGCACCACTCAGGCTCACCACACCATCGGTTTCAGTCATCGAAAATTCAGTGCTCGACCCATTCACATATTCAAGCCCTGCAGGCAGTGTGAATTGAGTATTCACCCCAGTGGCATTCACGAGTCCCTGATTGATAATCGTCAGGACATAGTCAAAGGAGGCTCCCGTGAGCTGCGAGGATGGCCCCGTCAAGTTAAGCGCCAAATCAGGAGCATCCGTCACCGTCGTTGCCACGATTTGTGTGGATGCATTGTTGCCCTCATCCGTCTCTGCCAAAGCAAAGTCTGGATCTACCACAGCAGCCCCAGCCGTCAGATCAATCACGCCAGATACAGGCGGCGAGACCTTCACGACCAAGCTGGCCGATGACGAGCCATTCACCGTCCCTCCGGAAAAAGTCACCACCCCCGCATCATGGGCTGATGTAAATCCCGTGCCTGAAGCCGACACAAAGGTCACTCCCGCAGGCAGCGTGAATTTGGCCGAAACGCCGGATACATTTACCAAACCTGGATTGGTTAAGGTCAACGTGTAGTCGAAAGGAGCCGTTGTAAAAACACTCGTTGGCGCGCTAGCTGCAATGCTGAGATCAAATTGATTGGGAGCCAAAGCCACACCGCGAAAAGCTGTATTGGCCGCCGCCGTCGCCAGCCAGGTCGGCGTGCCACTCAGCGTTCCCGTGCGCCCAGAAGAATCGACCAAACGAACCAGTTCACCTCCACCAATTGAGGAGCCGCCGCCTTTTCGAGTGGCATAGAGGGTAACCGACGCGCCAGTCACCGTCGCGGTCAGTCCACGATACGCATCAGCCCCTGCGCCCGCAGTGCCCCGGGCCGTCCAGGTGCTCCCATCAAAACTGTATTTCATGAGTCCCCCACTCGACCCATCGTCCGCAGCATAAAGTGTGTCCACACCCGAGATCGTGGCATCAAGATCCAGAATCACAAAGGCGCTGGGGTTGATGTTTGAGGTAGGGTGGCCTGGTAGAGATGAGATGATCTGTCCAGTCAGCTGTGGCAGCCCGGCCCCGACAGAGCCCAGGCGGACCGCATTGTTTCCCGAAGACACATAGAGCTGATTCCCAAAAATGCCTGGCTGGCGGAGATTGGTATTCGTGCTGCTTAGCTGCGTGGATGTAGCCGCCCCCAATTCCGTAGTAAAGCGCACACCGCTGCCATTGCCAGCAGTCCAGAATTGAGACCCATCAAGAGAACACACGCCACGAAAGTTACTGCCACTGTTCGCATCGGTCAGAGCCGTGCTCGTATCGATATTCCCTGCACCATCCACACGCCCGATCACTCGATTGACGAAAACAGATGTCGAAGAAGTCAGCGAAGCACTGCTGGAAAGATCCGCATCATACCCAGGAAGCACAAGAT
>JAPLUM010000309.1 GCA_026397605.1 Verrucomicrobiota bacterium
AGGACAGTCACGGCATACGGAGCGGTGGTCCCGGAAGAGGTGTAAACCTGCTGCGACAGTCCAGCGATGGTGGCGGCAAACTTGCTGCCATCGGATGTCATGGTGACTGTGCCCCAGTTTCGGCTGCTGTTCGGCACCCAGGTCACGCCTGCATCGATCGTGCGATAAATCACCCCCGAGGCGGTCGTCAGCAAGGTGTTGCCATCAGCGGAGGAAACCACGCGTCCCCAGTTCCGAGTGCTTTCGCGTGCCGTCCAGGTGAGCCCCGAGTCCGTGGAGGTATGGATTTGACCGTTGTCGGCGGTGGCGACCAGCTTGGTGCCGTCCGATGAGCAGGCTACCCCTACCCAGAACGCCGTCGGGCCGCGTGGTGTCCAGCTCTGTCCCGAATTGGTGGAGATGTAAATGCGGTCGGGGTTGCTGCCCGAGTTCACCGCATACGAGGCTGCCGCGAGGACGGTGCCATCTGCGGAGGCGGCCACGCCACCCCATCCACGCAGCCCATCGGTGAGGTGCGTCGCCCACGTCGCGCCAGAATCCGTCGATGTATAGAGGTAACCAAAGTCTGCATTGCCGCCAATGACAACTTGGCCGTTGGTGGAGCACGCCACTCCCGTCCAGTAACCATTGTTTCCAGGTGTCAGCGGCAGCGCAGTCCATGTCGTGCCTCCATCGGTCGAAGTAAGCATCGGCGAGTAACGAGGCGCGGCGTACATGCGGGAGTTGTCCGCCGAGAAGGCGAAGCCTCCCTGATAACTGCGCTCGGCCACGGTGTTGCGGGCTGTCCAGGTGGCACCTTGATCATTTGAGACTTGGATGAATCCATTCCACTGCCCCGCCAGGAGTCGGCTACCGTCCGGAGAGTAGGCGAGCGCCGGTGTCAATGAAGCCGGGTAGGCGCTTTGCAGAGTCCAGGTATCGCCAGCAGGCGAGGCGGCACCTGCACCTGTTGCAAAGCTCGGCGCATCATTCACCGCCGTCAGCGTCATCGTCACCAGGGTCGCGGGTGTTGATGAAGCGTTGCCATCGGATGCCGTCACCGTGAAGGTCCTGGCTCCATTTTCATCTGCGGCGGGCACATAGGTCAGGCTGCCCAGATTCGCCGCTGGGATCACCTGTGCCGCCGTGACATTGGAGCCGGAGAGCTTCAAGCTGCCCGCCGCTGGCAAGGCGGTCACCGTGATGCTGGCCAGAGCGGTATTTTCCGCATCGCTGTAGGCAGCGGTAAAGTCCGCCGCAAAGAATGTCACGGTCGTATCTTCCGTGCCGTTTTTGCTGATCGCCGCCAAGGTCGGCACCTCGTTGACGTCGTTGATCGTGATGGTGAAGGCCTTCTCGAAGTTCCTCACTGGGCTTCCATCGTCCGTAGCGCGGAGGCGGATGGCGTAGCTGCTCTTGGTTTCAAAATCGGCTGCTGCATTGAGCTGCAGTACGTTACCCGCGATGGTGAAGGCGGCATTATCCGTGCTGCCGGTGCCCGCCACGAGGCTGAAGCCATGTGTTTGCAGCAAATCCTGATCCACAGCACTCAAGGTGCCCACGGCGGCATTCGCGGCGTTGTTTTCGGCAAGACTATTCGTGCTGAGAATGATGTTCGTCGGCGCCTCGTTGGCGTCGGTGATGGTGACGGTGAGCGCTTGGGCGAAGGTGCCGCCCGCGCCATCATAGGCCTGAATGCGGAGGGCGTAGCTGCTCTTGGTTTCGAAGTCGGCGCTTGGCGTGAGTTGGAGGCTATTGCCAGCGATGGTGAAGCTGGCGTTGTCATCGCTGCCTATGCCACTGACGAGTGTGAAGGTGTGCGTGGCTCCTGCATCGACATCGGTGGCGCTGAGCGTGCCCACCGTGGCGTTGGCGGCGTTGTTTTCGGCGAGGCTGCTGGCGCTGAGGGCGATGTTCGTCGGTGCATCGTTGGCGTCGGTGATGGTGACGGTGAGCGCTTTGGCAAAGAGACCGCCCGCGCCATCATTGGCCTGCACGCGGAGGCTGTAGCTGCTCTTCGTTTCGAAGTCGGCGCTCGGCGTGAGCTTCAAGGTGCTGCCGGTGAGGGTGAAGCTGGCGTTGTCACCGCTACCGGTGCCGGTGACGAGGCTGAAGCTGTGCGTGGCTCCGGCGTCGGGATCACCGAGGGCGCTGAGGGTGCCGACGGTGGCGTTCGCGGCGTTGTTTTCGGCGAGGGTGGCGACACTGAGGGCGATGTCGGTTGGCGCTTCGTTCACATCCGTGATTGTTACGGTGAGGGCTTTGGCAAAGGTGCCGCCTGCGCCGTCATTGGCCTGCACGCGGAGGCTGTAGAGGCTCTTGGTCTCGAAATTGGCGCTCGGGGTGAGTTTGAGGCTGCTGCCACTGAGGGTGAAGGCGGCGTTGTCATCGCTACCGGTGCCGGCGACAAAGCTGAAGGTATGGGTGGAGCCCGCATCGACATCTGCAGCCGTCAAGGTGCCCACCGTGGCTCCAGGCGCGTTGTTTTCGGCCAGCGTGGCGGGAGTGAGCGTGATGTTCGTCGGCGCCTCGTTGACGTTGGTGATGGCGATGGTGAACTGCTTCTCAAAGCTGGCTGCGGGTGCGCCGTTATCGGTGGCGCGGAGGCGGATGGCGTAGCTGGCCTTGGTCTCAAAGTCGGCGCTTGGCGTGAGTCTGAGACTGGTGCCGGAGAGGGTGAAGCTGGCGTTGTCCGTGTCGCCTTCGCCCGTGGCGAGGCTGAAGCTGTGGGTTTGGCCTGCTTCAGGATCGCCGATGGCGGCCAGCGTGCCGATAGTGGCATTGGCGGCATTGTTTTCGGCGAGGCTGCTGGCACTGAGCGTGATGTCTGCCGGTGCTTCGTTCACATTGAGGATGGTGACGGTGAGTGCTTTGGCAAAGGTGCCGCCTGCGCCGTCACTGGTCTGCACGCGGAGGCTGTAGCTGCTCTTCGCCTCGAAATTAGCGCTCGGAGTGAGTCTGAGACTGCTGCCTTGGATGGTGAAGGCGGAGTTGTCCGTGCTGCCGGTGCCGGAGACGAGGCTGAAGGTCTGCGTTTGACCTGCGTCGGCATCGGTGGCGGTCAACGTGCCCACGATAGCGCCGGGAGCGTTGTTTTCCGCGAGGATGGCCGTGCTGAGGGCGAGATCCGTCGGCGCGGCGTTTGTCGTGGTGATGACAAAGGTCTGCGAGGCGGTGGAATTAATGCCGCCATTGGCCGTTCCGCCATCATCCTGCATCACGACAGTCACGGTGGCCGAGCCTGTGGTGGAGCCGGCGGTGAAAGTGAGCACGCCAGTGCTGCTGATGGCAGGCTGCACAGTGAAGAGGGCGCTGTTATTGTTTGTGACCGTGAAGCTCACCGCTTGTGAGGATTCGTTTGCCGGTCCTGGCGTGATGTTTGTCACGGCCGAGTTCAACGTCTGAGCAGCGGTCGCTGCATAGCTGGTCAGTGATCCCGTAAGGGCGATGGTAAAGTCCCCACCTGCCAAGACGCGAGTGACACCGCTAAGTCCGGCCGGGATGCTCAACTGCCCGCTCGAATTGGTTCCCCAGGCCACCAGGGTTCCATCATTCTTCAAGGCCACACTGTGCTGGAAACCTGCAGCCACACCCACGACCCCGGTCAGCCCCGCAGGCACATTGGACTGGCCAGCATCGTTCCGCTGCCATGCTGCCACGGTTCCATTGCCTCTGACCGCTAGATTGTGATCCCAGGCACCCGAGGCGATGGCCGTCACACCGCTCACTCCTGAGGGGACATTGCGCTGGCCTTCGTTATTGGCTCCCCACAGGAACATTGCCTACTCCGTGATTATTCGTGCCCCAAGCCACGACCGTGCCGTCTGCCTTGAGCGCGAGGCTATGGTAGTCCCCGCCAGCCACGGCGATCACGCCACTGAGTCCTCCAGGCACGTTGCACTGGCCTTGGGCGTTGTTCCCCCATGCAACCACGGTGCCATCCATTTTGACCGCCAGTGCATGAAACTGACCGACACCGGCCGCCCTCAATTTACCTAAACCACCTGGCACATTCCTCTGACCGTGGCTGTTGCTGCCCCAAACTACCAGATCCATGCCACCAGTGCCAAGTACACTGGTATTGGTAACAAAGCTTGGCGCATCATTCACACCGGTGATGGCGATGGTGAAGGTGGTGGTGGTGGTGTCCACGCCCCCATTGGCGGTGCCGCCGCTGTCCCGGGCGACGACGCTGATAGTGGCAGTGCCAAAGGCGTTTGCCGCCGGGGTGAAGGTGAGCGTGCCGCTGTTGTTGATCGCTGGCTGGGCGCTAAACAGGGTGTTGTTGTTGTTTGTGACGGTGTAGCCGAGCAGTGTCTGCGCGGACTCGCTGGCCGGGCCGGGCGAGAAGGCGGCAAAACTGGCCGCTGAGTGGGCTCCAGAGTCCTCTAGGCGTGTCACCGTGCTTTGCGCGAGGGTGACGACCGGTGGCTGGTTGATCGGTGTGATGGTGATGCGGAGGGTCTGCACCACGCTGGAGTCCTGGCCGCCGTTGGCGGTGCCACCATTGTCCTGAATCACGATACTGACATCTGCGGAGCCACCGGCTGTCGGTGATGGGGTGTATGTCAGCACACCCGTGCTACTGATGGCAGGCTGCACGGTGAAGAGCGCGTTGTTGCTGTTCGTGACGTTGAAGCTGACTGTTTGTGAGGATTCGTTCGTAGGGCCGGGGGAGATGCTAGTGACCAGAGCAGTGTTAGACTGGGCACCGGCATTGGCTGCGACGGTGTGGATGGGAGGCACCGGTCCTTCGGACGTGTAAAGTTGTCCGTTGCTGACCGCTGCCACCAGTTTGCCGCCATCGGAGGAGGAGGTCACGCAGGCCCAGTCACGGCTGCTTTCGCGCGCAATCCAGCTCAACCCCGAGTCGTTGGAGATATAAATCTGCCCGTTGGACACCACGGCGACGAGCTTGCTGCCATCGGCCGAGGATGCCACGCCCGACCAGTTGCGACTGCTCTCCCGAGCCGTCCAGGTCACACCGGAGTCGGTGGACAGATAGATTTGACCACCGCGCACAGCAGCAACCAACTTCGTGCCGTCTGCGGAGGACGCGATGTCCTGCCATGAGCGCCCGTTTTCGCGTGCGGTCCAGCTTACGCCGGAGTCTGTCGAGGTGTAAATCTGCCCGTTGAATTCCGCTGCGATGAGTCTGCTCCCATCAGCAGACGAGGCCAACGCATACCAGTTCCGGTTGTTCTCGCGTGCGGTCCAGTTCACACCGGAATCCGCTGAAGTGTATATTTGCCCGCTGCGCACGAGTGCTGCGAGTTTGGTGCCATCCGCAGACGACACTACATTTGCCCAGTTGCGGGAGTTTTCACGCGCGGTCCAAGAGACACCAGAGTCTGTGGAGGTATAAAGGCGTCCGCCGTAAGCAGTCGTCAAGAGCTTGGTGCCGTCTGCAGAGGAGGCGACATAGGCATGACTGACAGGCACGGAGCGCTGCACCCATGTGGCCCCTGCGTCGGTGGATGTGAATAGCAATCCACTGGTCACAGCAGCCAATTTGGTGCCGTCTGCAGAGGATGCGAGCGAGCGCCAGTCACGGTTGGTTTCCCTTGCCGTCCATGTTTGGCCAGCCGGGATGTTCATGCCCGCAGGAAGCGCAAAGCTCGGCGCATCGTTCACACTGGTGATGGCGATGGTGAAGGTGGTGGTGCTGGTGTCCACGCCGCCGTTCGCCGTGCCGCCGCTGTCCTGCACGGACACGCTGACCGTGGCGCTGCCAAAGGCATTCGCCAACGGGGTGAAGGTGAGCGCACCGCTGTTGTTGATCGCTGGCTGGGCGCTGAACAGGGTGTTGTTGTTGTTCGTGACGGTGTAGCCGAGCAGTGTCTGAGCAGACTCACTGGCCGGGCCAGGCGAGAAGGAGGCAAAACTGGCCGCTGAGTGGGCACCGGAGTCCTCCAGGCGTGTCACGGTGCTTTGCGCGAAGGTAACGACCGGTGGATTGTTCACCGGCGTGACGGTGATGCGGAAAGTCTGCGCTGCAGTGCTGTCCACGCCACCATTGGCTGTGCCGCCGTTGTCCTGAGCGGTGACAGAAACATCTGCGGAGCCACTTGCTGTAGGAGATAGCGTGTAGGTCAGAGTGCCAGTGCTGCTGATGGCAGGCTGCACGGTGAAGAGAGCATTGTTACTGTTCGTGACGACGAAGCTGACCGTCTGCGCGGACTCATTCGGGCCAGCGGAGATGCTAGTGCCGAAGGCGCTGGTGGTCTGAGCGCTAGCGTTGGCCGCGACAATGATCGTGTGTGGCGTGGCGTTTGCGAACGAGGTGTAAATCTGGCCGTTTTGCACGCCTGCCACCAGCTTGCTGCCATCGGCGGAAGAGGTGACACAGTACCAGTCACGGTTGTTTTCGCGTGCGGTCCAAGTGACTCCGAAGTCGGTTGAGGTATAAATCTGACCATTGGACACCACGGCCGCCAGTTTGCTGCCATCGGCCGAGCAGGTCACGCCCCACCAGTTGCGACTGTTCTCGCGCGCCGTCCAGTTCACTCCGGAATCGCTGGAGGTATAGATTTGACCACCGCGCACAGCAGCAACCAACTTCGTGCCATCCGCAGAGGTAGCGATGTCCTGCCATGAGCGCCCGTTTTCGCGTGCGGTCCAGTTCACGCCGGAGTCTGTCGAGGTGTAAATCTGCCCGTTGAATTCCGCAGCGAAGAGTCTGCTCCCATCAGCCGACGAGGCCAACGCATACCAGTTCCGGTTGTTCTCGCGTGCGGTCCAGTTCACACCGGAATCCGCT
>JAPLUM010000738.1 GCA_026397605.1 Verrucomicrobiota bacterium
AGACCTGCATGGGGTGGGCTTTGAGATTCTCAGCAGCTGCCTTTTTAAAAAGAGCCTCTCTTTCGAGCGCAGGCCTATTCAATACATCAGTAAAGAATGCCGCATGGTTACCAGCCAGTTGCGGAAGCTGCTTGGCATCTGAATAACAAAACCAGTGACCATTTTCGCCTTCATTGGCACTGCTCATCCAGTAAAAAAGCTCGCCACTGTTCGTGGACCAACAGAGCACTTCGCCAGTCTTTTGCCATGTGTGGTAGAGGTAGGGAGTGCACATGAAAAAAGCTCCTCCCAGAATCAACAAAGCACGACGAATCTGCACCCGCCATTCACGAACCAGAAGTAGCAGCAGGCTCATCACCGCACTGGCCATGATCACATGACCAAAGAACACACGAGTCAGTGTCAGCCAACCAAGAAACAAAGTCGCTGTCATGATCCAGCGACAGCCACCGACCCGCAATGCATGACAAAAGGCCCACATAAATCCTGTCAGACAAAACATCGAAAGCGGCTCCGTCATAATAGCAAATCCCATCCAAAGCAGAGAAGGATGCAGCCCTAGAACCCACGCTCCTAGGGCTGCCCAACCAGCACCAGCATAGCGGCGTAACGTTAACCAGACAAAACCAGCAGCACCTGCCATGAAGACAGCATTGAGCAGACGCGCCATGAGCCAGCCCTTTGCACTCCAACAAAAGGGCATGAGCACAATGGGATATCCAGGACCGTTAACGAAGTCTGGGTTAGCACCATCGACATAGAAACCCTGGGTTAAATTTTTAGCATAGATGAGGTAGCGGCCTTCATCCCAGATCAGTTTATCGGAGTGCCGCAAAATCGCCAGGGCACCATAAATACACAGCAGCGTGGCGACCGCGATGATTCCTGGCAAATGAGTGCGAAAGGTGGTTTTGCTTGGAGGCAAAGAAGACATCAAGTACTGACCGATACTTTTCAGAGTGCGCCAATGGTTTTTCTATGGTTGAAAGAACCTCTGTCCGACCGATGAATGCGGCCATGAGTCTATCCCTGATCGAAACAGCCTGTCCTGAAACTGCCATCGTCCTCGGCTCTGGACTGGGAGGTGTCGTAGATACATTGGGGATCGAGGCCGAAGTTTCCTTTGCAGAAATTCCTGGTCTCAGCGCCTCCACCGTCCCAGGTCATGCTGGTCGCTTCGTTTTAGCCCGGCTTGCTGGGAAGCCAGTGCTCATCGCCCAAGGCCGGCGACATTTATACGAAGGACTGAGTGCGCATGAAGTCACCGCAGGCATTCGGTTCATGCACACACTCGGGGTCAAGCGTGTGGTGCTCACCAATGCTGCCGGTGCCATTAAGAATTCAATGGCAGTGGGGGAACTGATGCTCATCACTGATCATCTCAATCTGCAAGGCACCACGCCATTGCTTGGCGGCCCCCACTTTCACGACATGAGTGAAGTCTATTCTTCCCATTGGCGTCAGCGTTTTTTGAGCACCGCTGCGCAGCTTCAAATACCACTGCATGAAGGTGTCTATGCCGCACTGCTTGGCCCACAGTATGAAACGCCAGCAGAGATCAGAATGCTGCGGACACTCGGTGCCGATGCCGTGGGCATGTCAACCGTGCCTGAGGCTATCCAAGCGCGCGCTCTAGGAATGGAAGTCCTCGGAATCTCCATGCTCACCAACTGGGCCGCCGGATTAAAACCCCAGACTTTGGAGCATGCGGAGGTCGTCTCTGTCGGAATGCAAGCTTCTGCGGTTCTCGCGGCACTACTTCGTGCAGCGGTTTGAGGAGTAGAATTGCTCAATCATCCCCACTGGATCCGCTCACGAAAACGCTGGCAGGTCAAGCCGGTGATACGAGCTTGGAGGATAAGACCGTAAAAGGTGATCAGTGAGGTAAGAATAGCCGAAAGGAGCACCGGCAGGATGAGCACGGATAGCCCTTCCACGAGGACAGTGACCACCTTGATGGAAATCAGGACCAAAACAGGAACCAAATACTCTGGAAGGCAGCGCTTGATAGCTGGGATCACTCGGTGAGGAAGTGCGCTGGTCAGGGAATCCGTCATGACAAGGGCAATGCAGGCCATGGGGATGTAGGCTGCGGAGATAAGGTAAAAAAGGCTGCCGATCACTCCATCGCTCGCGACTTTTCCCTGAATCAGAGAATAGAGTATGCTAGGCGCAAACGAGATGAAACAGACGCCGATCACTTTCAATGCAGGCCAAAAGATATCTTCCGCCATGTTAGTGATTACTGGCCAGTCCGGCAGGGCTCGATCTCCATTCGTGCTGGTTCCGATGATGTCGAGGTAGTAGGCAGCCCAAAAACCAAAGATGCCAAGAAATATGATGGGACCAAGAATCGGTAGTAGCCCGACAATGGGCATCGCAATGGTAAGTACTGCACCTGGAATCAAAATCGCCCAGCCATGTTTTCGGGTCGGGTAGCTGATGGCGTCTTTTAGAACCGAAATGATCCATTCATTCAGGGCAGCTTCTGGGGAGATTTCTTCGGTTGGTTCTTCCCGCTTAGCTTCCACTTTCGGGACCTCCTCTTTGACTACGATGATCGGGGCTGAAGCCGTGGCCTGCATGACAGGCAAAGACGGCGGTGGCGGGATGTAGGTAGCAGATGGCTCTGTAGGCTCATTCATAGGCACGGGTAGCTCACCACAGTGCGAAACCCTGAACAAAGAGAAAATCGTCCCTCTTTTCCACAAACAGGGTGCGACTGTAGCTTTAAATTTACAGTAATTATAAATTAATCTTGCAATTACAATAAACAATAGTTAATTAAATCCTAATCCAATGATTTCTTCATCCTGTTCATCCAAAAAGATCGCCCTTTGGCTTTCCTCTGCCATGCTGTGGCCAGTGATGGGTCAGGCCTACTTGGGTAGTTTTGAGGAGAGCGACGGCTATCGGGTGCCGGGGGCTGGTCTCGTCAATAACATACCCACCGACCCTCTTATCGTAGGTGATGCCCAGTTTTACCTGAACAACCTTTCGGCGAATGGCTTTACCGGCATCGTCGCTCCAGGGACCTATCCAAATACTTTAGGAGATACCCGTCATGGACCGGATGTGTCCCGCTACAATGCGGGCATGTATGGCACTGGCGTGGGTGGCACGGCCATGGACATTGCTGACAACTCAGGCCAATGGCGCGCCCTTGCAGGTGGCCGACTTTATGAAGATCGCAATGCCCCGTTTTATACAGGAGGACAGTTTCAGCGGAACTACGTCGCTGCCTACGACTACACAGGGGCACGCACCGGGACTCAGGTACTGAACCTCTTGGCCTATGATCGTGACCTGAGCTACTCCTACAAACTAGATTCCCGCGATTTTAAAGGCACCAATCCCACGGCAACAAGTGACATGCGGATCGATCTGACCTTCTGGACTTGCCCGACAGATGCAGATGATATGGTCACTGGCGTAAATACGGTGGCGATGAGCTTCCGTGACTCGATTGGTCAGGTGCTAGTCGATGTAGGCTACACGGGTGACAATCTCCTTCAATACCGCATTGGTGGCTCCCTCGTCTGGCAGACGACGGCCATCAGCCTTGGCACCCTGGGATGTTCTGAAATCTCCCTTTCCATCAATACAGGAGCCAACGACATTAGCCTGGCCGCTCGAGCCTTTAGCGATATCAACACAACCCTTGGTCCATTGGTCAATGTGGTCACGAATGAGTCGCTCGGTTTCGACACGGACAATGTCACAGACATCGAATTCTCCGCGACTGACGTGGATGGTTTTAAAAACTTCTTTGATGACTTTGATTTCAATACTTCACTGGCACCAGTGCCTGAACCCGGAAGTGCTGTCATGCTTCTGCTAGCTGGAGCCTGCCTGCTAGGGAGACGGCGAAAAGCCATCTCTTAATTGAAGATGACTCAGTTCAGCGAGATGCCCTGCCAGTAGGCAAACTCCATGTACCAATCACTGGCGTGAGCTTCTAGCCGAACGGTGACTTCTTGACCTGCAAACTTAGACAGGTCGATCTCCACGGTTTTCCATCTTGGTTTCTCATGATCTACGGGCATCTTCTTGATTTCTTGACCGTTGACCATGACTCGCAGCTGCCAGTCGCCCCGATCATCGGCAGCAACGTTGAAGGTCAGATTGCTTTTGCCGTCCGCGATCTTTATCTTCCGCTCTAGGCTCGCAGGCGTCTGTTTATCTGGAAAAGGATGCATCATCAGCACGTTGGTCTTACCGTGATATTCGGCAAACTTGACTGGGGTACGCTCAAAGTCGGGAGCATTGACTTTCCATTCGGGGTTCCAAAGGCTCACACTTTCCCAGTCGATAGCACGCCAGTTGGTGCCCTTGGGTTTAGTCGGCTCGCTGGTTTCGACGCCTTTGATGAGAAGCTCTTTCTTTTCTTGGGTCAGCGGGCCTTCTTCAGGCGGCGCTAAAATATACCAGATCAGATCTCGGAACATAGGATCTGGTAAAGCCCCGAAGCCCATGGGCATGAGGCTTTGTTTTGTATTTGTGAGTGTCGCGATCTGGTCGCGGGCAACGATTTGTGATGCTCCACCAGCTCCGAGCAGCTTCAAGTGACTTGGCGTGTCTTCAACAACGCGTCCGGCCAGTGTGCGGCCATCTTTGGTGGCGACGGTGAAGTTCTCGTAGCCGTTGCCGATGATCTGATTGGGGTCGATCACGTTGGCGAGGATTGCATCAAGGTTGCTGCGCCCGCTGCCGATGAGGTCAGGTCCCACTTTCTGTCCGCCGCCATGAAATTCATGACAAACCATGCAGGTTCCCGCAAAAATGAGTTTGCCGTTGGCCAGATCTGGCTCGCCAGTCAAACAAGCCTGCTTCTTTGCTGCGATCAGCGATTTCACATCGTCCGACGAATCCTGCCATGCCCCGAGCACCTTGAAGGCGAGATCGCGGATGGCTTTGTCTTTATGAGTGGCCAAAGCACGCCGCACGGGAGCCGGGAAGCCGCTGGCACTGACTTGACCTTCGGCAATCGCATCCAGCATCGCCTTTGTCCAAGCTGCACGACTTCCAAGTGCCTCGATGGCCGCGACGCGAATGTTGGCATCCTTTGAAGCCGCCTGAGTCAGCAGTGGTTTGATGAAATCATCGCCTCCGAGATCTGCTGCGGCTCTGATGGCCGATACCCCAAGCGTGGTGGAGGTTCCCGGAGCGAGCAGGGGCATGAGGCCTTTCTTGACCGCATCCGTCCTCACCTTTCGTAACGATTGCAGGACTGTGATGCGGTCCTTCTCCGGCTTTGTCGTATCGTGCAACTCCACGATCATTTCCTTCACCGCAACCTCATCGCCCCACAGTACCGCGAGTTTCTGGGCGTGCTTACGGACTTCGAGGTTGGAGTAGGCTCGCCAGTCGGTGAGTATTTCAGAAACATCTCCATCGGGCATCGTCACCCTGGCTTCCTGACCTGTCGCGACGCTTGCCAGACAGGTGGCCAGCAATTTTGGCTCAGCCCTTGCGACTTGCAGAGACTCCAAAAGACCGAATAATTTTTCCGAATTACCCTCATCGGAAACGCGACGGCACAGCCTCTGTAGTGTGAAATTGAATGCTGGATGTTTTCCACCCAAATGAGCCAATCCACGCAAAGCGATTCCTGGACCGCGTTCGGCAGCTAGCGGTTCTAACGCCTGCCATACAGCGAAGGAGACAAGGTGGTCGGCCGAAACGCGATTGACAGTTTTCCCGGGCGCAAAGTCATCTGGATTTACAGGGTCGATATTCGGCGGTGGGCCACCCTCGACCCAGGAATCGCGGGCAATCGAAGCTGCGAGTCCTTCGATGATTCCAGTTCCGTGACGAGAATCACACAAGACTTTCGTGGGGCGATTCACCGTTAGGCACCCACCTGAAATCTGACGCAAGGCTATGGCCACAGCGTGGCGGACACTTAGATCGGCCGACTTTGCCAGTGATCCCAGCCGTGATCGTGCCTTTGAAAAGGATTCATCGCCAAGAATTAACTCATCGAGATAAGTTGCACCGATTTCAGAAGGGCGCTCCATCAGCTTTAACCGCCACTTTTCACCCGTAAATCGCGCCGCCCATACCTGAAGGACGGGATCAGGATTGGCGGCTAGTTTGTCGAGTAGAGCGGAGGTCGTTGCTTCCATGCAGTGCAGCGTGCAAGCGCACTCAAACTTGGCGTATGAAGAAATGTTGTCTGGCAGTCGGGTGATCTCTTGCAGAGTCGCTGCTTGGTCATTTCTCTCCACCAGCATGCGTCTCGCCATGCGGCGCATCCAGTTGTTGGGATGCTCCAGGGTTTTCACGAGGTCGGTTGTGACGAGTTTTTTGAGGTCGAGGTCCGTCTTTAGGCGGGTTGGGATTCTCTGGGTTGAAAAAATAGGTTGGGAAATATTGCTTTTTGGTAATTTGCTTCCGTCGAGACTGAAGCTAAAATTTTCAAATTCCTCAGACATTTGGCCATTCAGGTCGATTATTTCTCCCTCTAAATTTGGGTGATGAATCACCCGCCAAATCCTCCCGCGCTCGCGGTCCACGCCTTCGGGATTCGCCTTGGCGTTTTGGTAGCAGGGATATTTATCGCACCAGTCCATGACCCACAGGAAACCGTCGGGACCGGTCTGGGTGCTGACGGGGCGGAACCAGCCGTCATTGGCGCGCAGGAAGTCGCGACGTGGCTCGCATTTGAAGGTGGCGCCGACGGGTGTGAGCACTTCTTCGTGGATAGCGTTGTCGTGAATGTTACCGATGAAGGCGTGACCATGCGTGTCAGCGGGATAGCGCCCACCTTGATAAATTTGAATGCCGGCATAAGCGGCGCGGAAGTGCTTGTGCTTCACGATGCTGGGTAGCAGTTCATAGGCATACGGATTCTCCGGCGCGCCGCCCTGGCGGACGTAGATGCCGCCAGGAGCCATGTGGAAAAAGTGGTCGATGACGCAGGCGCTGACGAAGAAGTTGCCCGCGGCGTCGTAGTCGCAGCCCCAGGGATTGCTGGTGCCGTCGGCAAAGACTTCGAACTCCCAGGGTGATGCCGAGGGTGATGCGGACTTTCCAGTTTGCCCTTCTGCACTCGTCCCTTTTGCAGGCTGGAAAGCCCGCATCACTCTTGCACGGCCAATGCCGGCATCAAATTTGAAGCCCTCACTCTCTGGCTGACCGGGGCGGCGGACTTTGCTATTGGTGAAGACGCCGTGGGTCATGTAAAGCCAGCCATCAGGGCCCCAAGTGAAGCTGTTAACGAGTTCATGGGTGTCTTCGCGGCCAAATCCTGTCAAACAGACACGCCAGGCATCGGGTTTGTCATCGCCATCGTCATCGCGGAAATGAATCAAATGCGGCTGCTGACCGACGTAGATGCCGTTGTCGCCGCAAAGAATGGCGCTGGCAAGATTGAGGCCTTCCACGAACACAGTGCGTTTGTCGGCTTCGCCATTGTTGTCGGTGTCTTCGAGAATGATCACCCTATCTCGAGGGATCTTGTCTCCAGTCTTTGGCATGGGATGATACTGGTCATCTTTAGCTTCACCACCAAAGGGCGCAGGCAGTTCAGAACCTTCGGGGTATTCATAGGCCTCCACGATCCATAAACGTCCACGATGATCCCATGTCATGGCTATCGGATTCTGCACCATAGGTTCATGGGCAAAACAGCGGACCTCATACCCGTCAGGCACACTCATTTTAGCGCGGGCTTCTTCCGGTGTGGGACAGATCGAAGAGGCTGGCGCACGTTCGCCTTCGATCTCTTTTCCTGCGGAATGGAGAGAGGATGAAAAAGCTACTGTGATTAGCAGGCTGAAAACGATTCGGTGTGTCATTTATGTCCAGATAGTACAGTGTTTGGTGATTGAACTAACAGACATATTTTAAGCTGAATCGGTCGCCGCAGTTTTCAGACACAAAAAACCCTGCCGTGATCAGATCAGGCAGGGTTTTTAAAAAATGAAGTCAGAGACTATTGTGGGGGAACACGGAAGAGCTTGCCAGTGTAAGGGCATTTCACTTCCATCCCTGTTGGCAGGCCAGTTACATCCACGAGCTGATGCTTAGCGGCAAAGGGGCTATTGACGAAGCCAGCACGACCAGGAATGGAAGAGCCATATGGGAGGTCAGCAGCTGGAGCGGAGCTTGGGGGTGGCGTTGGAGCTGGTGTGGGCTCCAGTTTTGGCTCTGGCGTTGGCTTGGTCATGGCAGCCACGTTGCTGTTAACTTCAGGCGCTGGTGTCGGGCGTGGTTCTGGGCGTGATTGCGGCTCGGGTTCAGGCCTAGTTTGAGCTACACTTGGAGTGCTCTTCACACGTGGTTTAGGTGTGCTTGCTACGCTTTGTGCCGAGGAACTCACTCCACCAGGAACAATGAAGGGCTTCTGAGTGTAAGGGCAAACAACGCGGGAACCACTGCTCATGCCGCGGACATCGACAAGACGACCTGGAGTAGTGTAGGGGCTGCGCACATAACCTGGGAGATCAGAAACAGGGCGTGCGATCGGAAGATCATTGCCGAGCTGTGATGGTGGTGGTGTGTCGAAACGGCGCTGAGCCGTGACGGCCTGCACAGGTGTGCTGGTTCGACGACTGCCAGCAACCATCTGATTGGAAGAGGAGCGTGTCAGGGGTGCGCCTGAATCCTGCATATAGTAAGTGATCAAGCCACGTGAGCGAATCTCATTCCAGGCTTCCCGTGGAGGAGCTGAACAGGAGACAGCAACAAAGGCAGTTAGGCCGATGAGTGACAAACGGAGGGTCGTTGGTGATGGTGTCATGACTTGAGCGGGGTTTTTTTGAATATTCGCATTCCCATTTTAGTGAACTTTTTTGTTTTTGCAACAACAATGAGTTCAGGAGCTAGAATAACTGCTTTATTATTCACTTTAATTAGATTTATCATAAGTTGGCGCTTCTGACTTTTTGCTCCATTAAAACAGATGCAATGGAAAGTCATCACTGTGGGGAAACCCGCGCTGCCTTGGGCAAAGACGGCGCTGGAGGATTACCTTTACCGCCTGAAACGAGTGACCCGCATCGATCATGTTGTGGTCAAAGAAGGCCCCAGAGAACAGGTCGAAAATCAATTACTCAATGCCAGTGAGGGAAGCCTGAGAATCATTCTGGATGAACGCGGTAAGGCGCGTCGAAGCTTGGAATTGGCACACTGGATCGAGCAGCATGATCTACGTGGGACAAAGCGCGCCAGCCTCATCATTGGTGGTGCAGACGGGCACTCAGAAAAGTTCCGCGAACAGGCCGATGAATGTTGGACATTATCCAGCTATACCCTTCAGCATGAGATTGCTCTGGTGGTGTTAGCGGAGCAGATTTATCGAGCCTACACGATCATGAGAAAGGAGCCGTATCATCGGGAATAAAATCAAATGCCGAGAATAAAATTTTCATAAAATGAGTCGCAAATCCGTCGGCTTTCTCCTTGTTGATATGTTAAGGTTGCTTTATATTTTAAAAAATTCCACTTTTGGCCCTCCCGGTCTCTCATGTCTTCATCTGTCCTAAAAAACGTGATCCATCCACGCAACACGCCCTCTTCAATTCCAAGATCGGGGGCGGATGATATGGGCAACCCCCATGAGCCATCTCAAGACATGGAGTTGATTTTAGGAGTGCTAGTAGAGAACGCGCCTGTTTCCATGGCGATGTTCGACAAAAACATGCGCTATATTTTAGCGAATCGGGCTTGGATGGATGAATTTGGACTCACCAATATTCAGCCCCTCATCGGACGCAGTCAGTATGAAGTATTCCCAGGACTGCACCCAGGCTGGCGGCAAGTTTATGAGCGTGCTCTTCAGGGGCACGTAATCCGCAGTGAGCATGATGCGCTTTCCGGACCAGACGGAGCGCGCATCATTTACCGCTGGGAAGTGCGGCCATGGCGCAGGCAGGTGGATGCTTCCGTCGGTGGTCTCATGGTCACCTGCGAAAGATTCGGCCAAAATAAGGAGCTGTTGGCTGAAAATGAAAACGGCACTTCCAATCTAGAGAAGGCCGCCATAAGCCAGATGACCGACTGTGCGGTGCCCATGGTCATGATCGATTCAAATGGCGTCATCCATTCTGCCAATAGTGCCGCGACTCGGCTCTGCCTGGCCAAAGGCCTGCAGGAGGGCGAGTCCATTTTTTGGGATGTCTTCACAGAAGGAAGTGAATCCCAAGGTCTGAAGTCACAAATTTTAGAAATTTTTGAAACCCTTGCCGACAGTGAATCCACTGAACCAAGGATACTCACGCTCAAGGAAAGTAACAGCATCTCAACCTGGGCAGCTGCAACTGGAGCTGGAGTGACGCGTCCGAGCCGGTGGTTAATCGCCAAGGCCCAATCCAGCGAAGAAGACCAGCGATTCACCGCTCTGGCACTGCCCGCAGAATTAGCGCCGCGTGTAGCTCTGGCACCGGTCAATCTACCAGCCATCGCCAGCGCTGTGGCGGCCATCACTCAGCCACCATCCCAGGAAGGAATGACGAATAGCTTAGAGATGCGTCGGCTTCAGGATGACCTAGCCCGCGCCAAGCAAGAACTGCGCACCCTGCATGAAGCGGGTCGGACCTTCAGTCAGCGTGATAGCAGAGCCAAACAGTATTTAGAAGTGCTACCCTGTGGAGTTTTAGTGCTCAATGAACTCGGCACACCCGTTTACCAAAACGAGCCTCTGGCCAAGCTTCTAGGCCGCGCCATCCAGGAGAATGAAACCGTGGAACAGTGGCTAGCTGCAGCCTGCCCGAGTGATCAACACCGCGAGAATGTAGCAGCCCTTTGGCGTGAAGATGTCTGGAGACGCCAGCTCACCCGCACTTTTTCATTGGCCACCGCCGATGGACTGCTGAAGGAGCTTGAGTTTCAGCCCGTCAGCCTGCCAGGCGGCGGATTGCTCATCAGCATCCTAGACTCCACGGAGAAATGTCGGCATGAAGAGCAATTGCGCGCCACTGAGGCCAAGTTCCGCACGCTGCTTCAAGAAGCGCCCCTGCCCATCGTGCTCATGGACAAGACCGGTGCTGTCTTTGAGGTCAATCACCGTGCTGAGACTTTATTAGGTCACCCAAAGAACGAACTGCGACGCTATCCGCTAGATGCCTGGCTAGAACCCGAAAGCGGCCAGAGCCGGCGCGACGCCGTCCGGCAAATGCAGGCCGAAGGTCAGCGCAGCACTCATCTAGAGGTCAGCGTGAAACAAACCGACGGCGCACCTGTCGCCGCCAGCCTGCACCTTGCTCAGGTGACTGATTCAGAAGGTGAGCCTCATTGCACGATCCACTTCTTCGAGCAGACTCCAGTCGCGCAACCTATCCAGTGGACTCAGGAAGAGGCCGCCATACCCGAGCAGCAACCGCAGGCAGAAGAAGTCGTCATGACTCCTGTGACCACCATCACAGAGACACTGCTCTTTAAAACCAACGTCAATGGTCGCATCAATGATTTTGAAGTCACCGAATGGGCTGAGGTCCAATCTGAAGTGCCAGTGACTCAAACGGTAGTCGCCAGTGCCCTAATGGCATCCGCCCCAGAGATCGCGCCAGAAACAGCACCTGAGCCAGGCCCTTCTCCCCAAGGGTTGGTCCCCTGGCCCATGATCAATCTACCGCGTGAAAAGCTGCTGCTCTCAGAGACGCATCACCGCATTAAAAATCATCTCCAGATCATCTCTAGCCTGTTAAATCTGGAGTCAAACTCAACGGCAGATTCCTCCGCACGCAATGCCCTGCGCTCCAGTCAAAATCGCGTGCGCTCCATCGCCGATCTACATCAGCACCTCTATGAGATTGCGGTCGGCACCTCCGAAGGATTCCATCAATTTGCCGAAGGCCTGCTTGGGCATCTTCGTGAATGCTATCAGCTCACGGTCGATCAGGTGGACCTCCAGTTGGACCTGCAGGCAGGGGAAATCCAGCAGGAATGGCTCATGCCTCTGGCACTAACTCTGAATGAAACACTCTCCAACTGCCTTGAGCACGCCTTCCCAGACGGACGAAAAGGGTGGGTGAAAGCCTCGCTCACTTTCCAAAACAATCAGGGTGAACTGATCGTATCAGATAACGGCGTCGGCATTCCCGACGACCTCCGCCCTGGCAGCGGCACAGGTCTAGGACTAAAAATCCTCACCGTCTTTGCAGAGCAGATGCGCGGACAGTTAATTCTGGGCAGGTCAAATTCTGGTGGCACCGAAATAAGTTTGCGATTTCCTATAGCATATGCTGATATTTAGAGCTAGCTTGGTTTTGCTAACTCCAAATGACAGGTTTTGATCGACTCCGCATCTTAATCGTCGAGAACGAAGGGCTGGTAGGCTGTGATATGGCCTCCTGCCTGAATGATCTCGGCTACCGTGTCGTTGGCACCTGTGCCAGCGGTGAGGAGGCGTTGAAGAGTTATGATGAACTCCGCCCCGACCTTATACTCATGGATGTACATGTGGACGGCAGCATGGATGGAATCGAAACTGCGCGGCAACTGCAATTGCGCGGCCCAGTGTCCATCGTCTATGTCACCGCCTGTGCAGATCTGGAGACCGTGAATCGTGCCCGAGAGACACGTCCACAAGGCTACCTCTTAAAACCCTTCAGCCACGATGAACTTCGTTTAACGGTGGAGATAGCCGCCAATCGAATCGTCGAAGAGCAGCAACGTCGTCGCCGGGAACAGAGCTATTTTGAGACCTTTGAAAGTTTAGCAGATGGTGTCATCGCCGCTGATTTGGCAGGTGTGATCATCTTCATGAATCCAGCTGCCGCGCGCATCACCGGCTGGGAGCAGAAAGAAGTCGTCAACCGCACCCTGCATGAGGTTTTCCGCATCTATCAGGCCAGTGGAGAGCCTGCCAATGTGGAGCTAGCCACACCAAGTCAGCCTGTCCAGGAACGCACTGTATGGCTGACCACTCGCAGTGGTGCCCGCTTGGCCATTCAGGACCGTAGCACGCCACTCCGAGATCAGAGCGGTCAGCTCACTGGCGTGGTCATCCTCTTCCGCAGCTTATCAGCAGAAGCCCTGGCAGAATCCAGCCAGCTCACCAGCCCTGCCGACGCCACAGCACAGGCTCCGCTGGTGGATGTGGTGGAAAGCATCTCCGATCCTCTTGTAGCGCTGGATGGCCGCTGGCGCCTGATCTATGCCAATGCCAGCGCGCAGCAGCTCTTTGAGCGTGGACCTGAAAAACTCCTCGGAGCCAATCTCTGGGATCTCCTGCCAGCAGCCACCAAAGAAACTCACTACGAAGCCTTTGCCCATGCCATGCTGCATCGGGAACCCGTCAGCCGGGAATTGTTCTTTGAGGAAAAACACGTCTGGCTTGAACTACGTGGGTATCCCTTTGCTGAAGGTCTCTTGATTTTGTGGCAGGACATCACCTCCAAGCGTGAAGAAGCCGAGCGGAAACATCGCTTAGATCGTCTCGAATCACTCGGTCTGCTAGCCCGTGGCTTTGCCCATGAGTTCAATAATTTGCTAACGGTCCTACTCGGCAATCTTTCCCTGGCCGAAATGCGCCTGCGCTCCGCCATCCAGCTGCCCGAGCTGCATGCGGCCAAGCAGGCCACTCTCCAGGCCCAGGGGCTGGTGCAGCAGCTACTCACCTTTGCCCGCGGCGGTGCACCGATCAAACGGCCAACGAATTTTGGCGAAATGGTGGAACAATTCTTCCAGCATCATACCCGCGCCACACGCATCGAGTATCGCCTGGAGGTCTCCCCGAATCTGCCCACCGTCGCTGTCGATCCAGCGCAGATTCGCCGCCTGTTAGCCAATCTCGTGCGCAACGCTGAGCAAGCCCAGCCTGACGGTGGAGTGATCACCGTGCGCTGCTATGCACCAGACGCTGGGGAAATGTTCCCGCATGATGCCACCACGGATCCATCCGATCCACCGCTCGGCATCGTAATCGAGGTGCATGATCGCGGAGAAGGCATCCTGCCAGAGAATCTACCGCACATCTTCGAGCCCTACTTCAGCACGCGAAAAGCCGAAAACGCCACCGGCCTCGGCCTCACCGTCTGCG
The DNA here is from genome assembly GCA_026397605.1 of Verrucomicrobiota bacterium. Lineage (GTDB taxonomy): Bacteria > Verrucomicrobiota > Verrucomicrobiia > Verrucomicrobiales > Verrucomicrobiaceae > Prosthecobacter. The sequence goes on from JAPLUM010000738.1 coordinate 13,988, forward strand.
AATCCATCGCCAAAGCTCATGGTGGCTCCCTTTCCGTCCGCAGCGAATCAGGCAAAGGCACCAGCGTCCGCTTCTATCTCCCCGTGGATGCCGATGGTGAGGAAGTAGATGCCCTCGGGCTCAGCCGGGCCTTTGAAACCCCGCCGCAGACTGCCGTCACACGCATCCTCGTTTTAGAAGACGATCCGCTCGTCAGAAACCTCATCGTCAGGAATCTCAGCAGCCAAGGCTACGAGATCACCGAAACCGCTGAAGGCAGCGAGACCGTGCGCATGTATCAAGAATCCCTGCAGGCCGGCCGCCGCTATGATCTCGTCATCCTGGATCTCTCCATCCCCAACGGCATGGGTGGCGTTCGCACCATGGAGCGCCTGCGTCAGATCGACCCCGAAGTCACCGCCATCGTCTCCAGCGGCTATTCAGACGACCCCGTCATGGCCAAGCCCGCCTCCTACGGCTTCGCCGCCGTTTTGCCCAAGCCCTATGAACCCGTGGACATGCTGCGCCTCGTGAAAAGCGTCATCACCTCACGATCCGTCGGGAAGTAAGCCTTTTGGAGGCGGCAACACAAAAACTCGCAGAGTCAGGACACATCAAACCAATCGAAGATAGACGACAAATCTATGTCCGGCCACTCAAGCCAGGATAGATCAATGTCGAGAGGAGAAAAGGGGCTGCCTGATGCTAAATCTAGCAACATTTCAGTCTTCATCGCAGCGTAATCACAGACTTCACCAGCAAGATCGTGAAGGGCCACAAAATCTGATGGGGAAGAGTAGAAGCAATAGGCCCAGCAGTGAATATCGATTGGATAACCGCAAGAATCAGCAGCCCTGCGAACTTCAGTGGGCTTGTAATACTTCTTCTTTCCGTGGACTCGAACCAGTTCCTTTCCGACGGCTCCGATAAAGGCCTTCTTGTCGGCGGGCTTCATGTGACATGCAGGCATGATGGGCGATGCTATTGATTAGGTGAGGCTTAAAAGTGCAGAAATAAATGCTCCATTCGAGCATTGATGTCCATGCCGAAAATATGACCGACTTTATCACTGACACGTTGTCTAGATCACACCAATTTCCAAGCCTCGCCTGACCAAAGAAAGTGGAATAGGTTTGTGACCTGTTCGCGCCAAAGCCCAAGATAACCGTAGTTCAAATCTCATCCAAACCACCCTCATCAGACAAAGTCTCGCAGCCTTTTTGACCACAGAGTCATCGACAAGAGAATGGGGACAAGCGAATCAAGCCAGTCGGGGCTCAGTCATGCTCCATGCAAGCTCTGTCATTTTCCGTGTGTTTCGTGTATTCCGTGGTTGGCCATTCCGGTTTTAAGGCTAACCTTTCACGTCCGACACCCCCAAGAGAAAAGCTCCGATGACACGACAGATGCCATTCAAGCCGTTGGATTGAGCATCTTGTCGGCTTCTTGAATTTTTCGGATTTATCTCATGCGATTCCCAAAATCATCTGCAGCTTTTCGAAACATCTGGATAGATTCCAAAAATTCTCTTCGAACAGACTGAAATCCTAAAAGCAGTAGAATTATGACTGCGCCAAATCCCATGACAAATCGAAAGGCAGTTTCGGATAGCTCGGTGATAATCAAAGCCATGAGGGACACCCAGAGCCCCAAGAATGCTGCGGCACAAGTGGCAACGCCTAGTCGGATTCGATAAAGGTTGGTTTGGTGTGGCATCAGCATGGATCTGGCTTGGTTGAATTTATTGCCGAACGTCTAGCTCATACATTGCGCGGAGGGAAGCCCGAATTCAAAGAAGGACGCTGTCCACCGTTGAATGTAGGTCTTGTTAGCTACCTATTTTTGCTGCGGGTTCGAGCTTTGCGTATACCGTTTTGACTCGATTCAGAATCTGATCGATAGAGCCACTAGTGAAGCCTAGCCTTCGGGATATTTCCAGGTGATTCCGAGATTCAGGCTCCCGATCACGAGCCATCTCGATTACAGCAAGGTTGAAGTAAGGAATTGGATACAAAGAATCTAATAGAATAGCTTCGTTTAAATCTCGTTCGGCGGAGTCCAAATCGCCCAACTCGAGATGGCACGCTCCTCGATTGTTAAGAGCCATCGATTTCGTTCTTATGGTGTAGATCGACGGAGCAATCCAAATGAGTCTTTCAAGCCAGGGCGTGACCTCCAACTTACGCACAAACGAGTTAAGCAATGGCAAAGCATCTTCATGTCGGCCAGAGTCCATCAATCTTCTACCCGTGATTAGCTCGCGCCAAAGGTACCCTGTAATACGCCCGGGAACCATAAGAATAGCTGCAACACTTACTAGAGCGATTGGATCAAACCCGAATCCTACTACGATCCCGATTCCAGTCAAAAGGGCAGCAGTTACCGAGCCAAAATAGGCGAGTTTGAGCTTTGCAGTGCGGTTCAATTTTTCTGCTAACGTCTAGCTCATCCACGGAGTGAATGAAAGCCCGAATTCGAAGAAGGACGTTGTCCACCGTTGAATGAGACAGCTTATTCACCGCAGGGCTGTTTCGGTAGATGCTCCTGAAGCTTGTCTCTAAATGAGTAAGGTATTGGAGATCCATTTTCATCAGGACACGTTCCAGGAAAAACGTCCAAGCGATCAGGTATAACCAAATCGTTTTATTGTTTCGCCGTGGTTAGTTTCATCGGGGTTCATCACCTTCCACGATTGGCCCCTTGGGAATCAGGGCCATTGCCTGAAGGAAACTCTCCCGTGATCCGCCCTTGGCTCGCTCGGCGATGATGTCGTAGGTTTGCAAGGCCGACAGCTTCTCGGCCACGGCCAGACTGATGAACTGGTTGATGGAAATACCATCCACATCCGCCGCCCGCTTGAGGTGGCGATGAATAGAATCGGGTAGTCTGAGGCTAAGGCTGCTCATGGTAAGAGTCGGATGAAGGCTGCGGGAGACAAAACGGTGATGCCGAAATCGGCGGCTAAGCGGAGGTCTTTGTAGTTGAAAGTAACGATGTGCGTGGCACCCGCAGCGATGGCCACCTCCAGCACCATATCGTCCTTGGGGTCTGGCAAGATGGGACGCCAGAGAAAGTAAATTTGCTGCTTGTACGCCGTCTGGGCGAGGCGGCAGATGATCGCATCCACGGCGGAAGCTGGAATGGTGATCCCCGAAGCAGGTCTAGAAGAAACGTCATCATACTCTGCGAGCAACGGGACAGACAGAGCCATCTGAAAATCTCCCCGGTCAGCCGCCAGAATGATCTGATGGCTGGCTCCCGAGGACGAACGAAGGGCGGCACCAAGGACATTGGTATCGATCACGGCTCTGATCATATGGTATCATATGCGATACCAAAAGTGATGTCAACGAGCGCTTTCGGAGAAGCGTCATCTAGCTTATCCACGGCAGGAATGGATACCCGAACTCAAACTGGAGCGTTACCCGCCGTTGGATGAGTCGGCTTCGTTCTCTCTTCTTCTTTCGGTTGGGCATCGTTACCAAAATAGGCGCTGAAGAAGAGAAACCGCTGATCGATATATCTCAGCAGGGATTCCAATCAATGCTGGCCCACTAGCAGTAACCCCATCCAGCGACTGTCCAGAATCGAGGACTTGTCCGGCAGATCTCATAATCGCGCTGCGAAATGCCACCCGCTCATAAACTCCGGTCCTATCGCGGTGCCTGGCATCTTGAGCGCGTTTGATGCCCAGCACGAAGATTGGCTCTGCCTTCATCGGGCTGCTCTTCCACTTCCCTTGCTTGGTCTTAGCGGAAAACGTGTCCACAAAGTTGACCTTGCCCATGTGGCCTACGGCAACGGCACCAAGGATCTCGGGCAGCCAATCGATCAGCCTTCTGGCAAGCATCGCATCCTTCGCAAGGGCGAGAACTCGCTCTTCGATCTCCTCGTCCGAAATACCCTCTTCGCCGATGATCTCAATCGCTGCTTCTAGGATCGCGGGCTCGATAGGTGTCATTTTTTGAGAATACGTCTATGCCATCCACGGCAGCGAGGGAAGCCAGAATTCAAACTGGAGAGTTACCCGCCGTTGGATGAGTTGGCATATTCGCCGCAGGGTGGTTTCGGTAGATACTCCTGAAGCTTGTCTCTGAATGAGTAGATATTGGAGAGATTATTACATGGTAAAGATGTCTGTGGACCAGCCACGTCGCATCTCGATCTCAGAGTCGTTGCTGCCAATTGCAATCAAGTCATCGTAGCTACCGCCAGTCTTGATCGTCTGACGTCCGGTCATTCGGACACTCTTTGGCCAACCTATGATGATCTCAAACCGGTCTTCGGCTCCGAACTGCTCTCTGTGATCACCTACCCAGCAAGCGATCTCGCGGACACACTCCTTCATGAATTGCTCGGTCGAACATTCGTCCTTCTGCAATTGGACTACCGAAAACAGGTTGACCAGATCGCCATTCCATTCCGGCCGAAAATCGCTGCGGCTGATCCCGAACGAATCCCAAGCGACCTCGATATCCGTTCCGGTTGTCTCAATGGGATTCATTTTTTGGCATAACGTCAAAGTGATGGCACACCCACTAGCGGGAGCCAACGTTGATCGCGGGGTTGAGGTTGTAACTTGGTGGGAGCATCAAAAACAGAGGGGCTAGTGGGTGTTGCCATGCACGTCTTGTTCGGCTTCTTCATTTGGTTGATTGCTGGCTGGGAGCATGAGTTCCAGCCCGTATTCAATGCAAGCGGCCAATGAGAGATCATCCGCGCCAACCGGATCAGAATACAGGTCGCTCCAGAACGTCTTGGAATAATCATTAGAGCCATGCGTGATCTCCAAAACAACTCCTGAATCAATAGCACGGAGCCTCAAGCAAGCATTGCAATTGTGCAAAGATACAGCCTTCTCTTCACGTGCGACCAAATGCCCACGCGCTGTCACGTGAGCTTCGAAGAATATGACGGCATTGATGTAGTCCATTTTGTGGTCTTCTATTTCTGCCGAACAGTATTATTAGTGTGATTCAATATAAGCCACGCCGATATTTTGATGGTTCAATTTTCCCACAGAATGACGATTTGAGCCTGCAAAGTCAAGGGTTCTATGAGATTCTGGTTCTATGAGATTCGAATCCCATCCCACTTAATTCAGTCGGGGAATAGAGCCTCTTGCAAAACCTCGCATTCTGGTCACGCGTGCGGGACGCCCACATCTCGCCTCGCAGGCTCGTTCGCCAGAACGAGAAGGACCTGAGTTTTGCAAGTAGCTCAAAAGTTTGGCATTTTGAGTGAATCGATATTTTCACCCAAATATCAGGTTTGTTCGAGGTTGCTGACTTCGCAGTTCAACAAACCTCTTCTTTTCAGCCTTTCGATCAGGTGTGTTTTGAAGCTGGCCTGATTGAAGTCCCTTGGCCTTCGTACAATGACACAAAACATTGATTTGTTTTTCTGAGTCATTCAATCTGTGGGGTTTCTGAATCTGCGGCACCAAACGGATTTTCACGAAAGCTGATGAAGCGAGGTATAAATCGTTTCACGGAATCCTTGCGGTTTTCATCAGACCTCCGTAATCTCAGAGCCCTCTACATGAAAATTGGTTTTAACTTACTCCTCTGGACCGGTCACGTGACCGATGAAAACTTCCCTCTCATCGAAAAGCTCAAAGCCGCTGGCTATGACGGCGTCGAGATCCCCATCTTTGACGTGAGCGATCCATCTCACTTCGCCAAGATCGGGCGCGTACTTAAAGACAATGGCCTGGAGGCCACCGCTGTCACCGTTTTGCCAGACGAAGAACATAACGCCATCAGCCCAGTCGCTGCGAATCGTCAAGGCGCTATCGACCATCTCAAAAAGGTCATTGATTGCGCTCACCAAGCCAACGTGCATACCCTAGTCGGTCCGTATTATCAGGTTCTCGGCAATTTCACCGGCAAATATCCAAGTGAGACCGAACTCGACAACGCTGCTTCCGTGCATCGCGCCATCGCACCGATTGCGGAAGCTGCGGGTATCAAGTGCGGCATCGAAGCTCTCAACCGCTTTGAGTCCCATCTGCTGAACACCATGGAGCAGGCTTCCAGCTACGTGAAGCGCGTGAATCACCCGAACTTCGGCACCATGTATGACACCTTCCACGCGAACATTGAGGAAAAGTGCCCTTTTGCTGCCATCGACACCGTTTTTGCCTCGGGTAAACTCAATCATGTGCACATCTCTGAAAATGATCGTGGCACTCCAGGGCGCGGCCACATCAACATCACTGAGCAGATCCAGCATCTGAAAAAGATCGGTTATGACGGCTGGATGACCATTGAGGCCTTTGGCGGTTCCCTGCCCGACCTTGCTGCCGCTACCCGCGTCTGGCGTGATTTCTTCCCCAGCACTGAGCAAGTTTACTTGGAAGGCATCGACCTGATCAAAAAATCTTGGAATAGCTAAACCAAAGCCTCCGTTTTAAAGGCCCTAGAATATCTCATGACAACCGAATCCATCCCCACCACTCGCCGTGATTTCATCGGCAAAACCGCCGCTACCGCAGGCGCACTCACCGTCGCCCAGTCCGCCTGGGCAGCTGGCAGTGATCAAATCAAAGTCGGCCTCATCGGCTGCGGCGGTCGCGGATCAGGCGCTGCCAATCAAGCTCTGAGCACCAAGCAGGAAGGCGTCGTCCTTCATGCCGTGGCAGACGCCTTCAAGGAAAAGGCCGATGGCGCACTGTCCAATCTGCGCACCAAGCACGCGGACAAGGTGCAGGTCGATGACTCCCGGATTTTCACCGGATTAGATGGCTACAAGCAGGTGATTGATTCCTGTGACCTCGTCATTCTGACCACACCTCCAGGCTTCCGCCCGTATCACTTCGAAGCCGCCGTGAATGCTGGTAAAAACATCTTCATGGAAAAACCCGTCGCTGTGGATAGCCCCGGCATCCGCAAGGTCCAGGAGATGGCCAAGATCGCTGACGAAAAGAACCTGAAAGTCGTCGTCGGCCTTCAGCGCCGTTACCAGAACTGCTACATTGAAGCCCTGAAGCAGGTCAAAGAAAATGGCATCATTGGCGACATCGTTTCTGGTCAGGTCTATTGGAATGGCGGCGGCATCTGGTTCCGCGACCGTCAGCCTGGGCAGTCAGAGCTGATGTATCAGATCAATAACTGGTACTACTTCACCTGGCTCTGCGGTGACCATATCAATGAGCAGCACATTCATAACATCGACGTCGCCAACTGGTT
>JAPLUM010000174.1 GCA_026397605.1 Verrucomicrobiota bacterium
CCGTAATACTCCTTTTGAGTGATCGGATCATACTTGTGATCATGGCAGCGGGAGCACTCGAATGTCAGCCCCAGAAAAGCCGTGGCCACGGTCTGCACCCGATCTGCGATGTACTCCACGCGGTACTCCTCCTCCACACTACCACCCTCACTTTCCTGTTGGTGCAGTCGATTAAAAGCCGTGGCCAGAATTTGCTCATCGGTTGGATTTGGCAGCATGTCTCCCGCCAGCTGCCAGGTGATGAATTGGTCATAGGGCAGGTTCTCATTAAAAGCCTTCACCACCCAATCACGCCAAGCCCAAACATCCCGATCCCGGTCCACCTGAAAGCCATAGCTGTCCGCATATCGGGCACTATCCAGCCAATCCACGGCCATTCGCTCACCATACTGTGGAGATGCTAAAAGCTGATCCACCACCTGCTCGTAGCGCTCCTTGGAAAAGGCGGAAACATCTTCAGCCTTGGGTGGCAGCCCTGTTAGATCAAAGTGTAATCGTCTCAGCAATGCGCCCGACTCCGCCTCAGGCTGAAGCTTCAATCCGCGCTCTGCAAGAGCGGCATCCATGATTTTGTCGATGCTGGTGTCTTTCGCAGCGTCAGGCTTCAGCGAAATAAAGCTCCAGTGCGCCTCATACTCAGCCCCTTCTTTGATCCATTGCGTCAGGGTTGCGATCTCTACAGGAGTCAGTGAGCCCAGTTTTGACTCGGGTGGCGGCATCATGTCATCAGCATCATGAGAGTGAATGCGCTCCATGATCAGACTCTTCTCCGGTTGCCCTGGTGTGATATGTCCATCTTTGACAGCCGCAGCCCGTTCATCCAGACGCAGATCCCCCTCACGCTTCTTGCTGTCTGGCCCATGACAATGGAAGCATTTGTCAGATAAGATTGGGCGGACATCACGGTTGAATTGCAGCTTAGCAGCAGCAAGCAGCGCCTGACCACCTGTGGCAGCAAGGAAGAAGAGCGTGAGAAAAGAAAGTCGAAAAGACATGATCTACAATTACGCACATTTGCTGTGCCGTATTCCAGAAAGTCTATGTCTGATTGTGACAGATCAACTTTGACTAGCGCAAATCACTCAACAGAATCGTTTGCTCCATGCTGATGGATCTGGGTCATCGAACTGGAAGTCAGATCGTAAAGTGGATAAGGCGCACCTTCACGCAGGCAGGACATCTCAGCCCAGTGCCGATCCCCACTGACAAACAGCACACCTTTTGCCGCCGTGCTTGCGATCAGATCTACAAGACGCTTTTGCTCATGCGGGAAGTTAGCCCAGCTTTCACTGCCACTAGCTTCCGCTGCAAACTGGATGCTACTCACCACCAGACGAAGTTCAGCGGGCTGTCTTAAAACCTTTTCAAACCAAGACCACTGCGCAGCGCCCAGAATCGTGGTGGAAAGGTCATCTGTCGGGACAGAGCTCCCGCCATGAGTCCCTTTCTCTTTGGAAACACGCTTTAAAGGACTGCGGAAATATCGGGTATCTAGCATGATCACTTGAATGCGTTTCCCTTCTGGACCGAAAAGGCGTGATTGATAAACCCCTTCTTGCTTTCTCAATGCGGAGTCGCTGGGCTCCTTCAGCCAATCCCAGAACTCTTTCTGCGCCTCAGGCCGCATCGTGTAATCGGCCCCTCCATCATTGAGACCCATGTCGTGATCGTCCCAGGTGGCTAGGATCGGGGTCTTTGGGCGCAGTTCTTGAAAAAAGGTGCTTTGGCCGAGAGCTTTGTACTTTTCCCTCATCACCGCCATGTCTGTCGTGTCGGCATAAATATTGTCCCCCATGAACAGAAAAAGATCCATCGGCAGCTTCAGGGTGCGATTTAGCATCGGATGATCCGTGACATTCAGGCAGGAACCAAAAACGATGTCATTCAGAGGCTCAGGCACATGATTCAACTCAAATGGAAAACTCATCTCTCCTGGGAAAAGCACGGAAAACTTTGGGTTCTCGACACCTTCCCAATAATTGCGAAAAACAACAGCCAGAGGCGTCTCCTTGGTTGCCTTAATACGCCACGTCTTAGCTCTTTCCGGAACGCGACCTGCCCAGATTCCTGTGAGCACAACCACGTCGTCATCCGTGGTCAGGGGTGCACGATCATGACCCGTAAACTCAAAGTT
>JAPLUM010000408.1 GCA_026397605.1 Verrucomicrobiota bacterium
GATGAGGGCTAGAGCTCCGATGATCATCGCTGTGAGTGCGCGGTGCCGCCGGACCCAGCTGCGTAGCAGGTAAGGCGCGCTAGGTGCGCGTGCGCTGATGGGCTCGTGATTCAGGTAGTGCTCGATGTCCTCCTTCAGCGCTGTGGCGCTCTGATACCGGCGCTCACGGTCTTTGGATAGTGCATGGAGAGTAATGAGATCCAGGTCCTTGGCCAAGGAGTGACGGCTTCCAGCCGTCATGTCATCAGATGCTGACGGCTGGAAGCCGTCACTCCTTGCTATCCGCCAAGACGGCGGCTTTGGCTGCACCTCCCGGATGATGCGCCGCATCTCTTCATGGCCTGCCAGGTGTAGCGTCTTTCGGTCAAAGGGAGGCTGCCCGGATAGTAACTCGTACAGCAGCGCTCCGAGAGAATACACATCACTGCGGGTATCGATGTCAGGATTGGCATCGGCCTGCTCGGGTCTCATGTAAATGGGGGTGACCATCAGCTGATCGGCACGGGTGACCAGCGTAAACTCGGTCAGCCGGTCCGTCGTGGTGGCCTTGGCGATTCCGAAGTCGATGATCTTTGGCACGGCCACGCCGTCGATCTCCGTCACGAGGATGTTAGAGGGCTTCAAGTCCCGGTGGATGATACCCTTTTGATGCGCGTGCTGCACCCCAGCACAGACGCCTTGGAAAAGCCGCAGCCGATCTTCCACAGACAGCGCATTGACCAGGCAATACTTTGTCAGCGGCAGCCCACGCACCACTTCCATGGCAAAGAAAGGCCTGCCCTCTGCGGTAGCCCCTGCATCCAGCACTTTGGCGATGTTTGGGTGATCCATCAGTGCCAGCGTGCGCCGCTCCAGCTCAAAGCGGGCCATCACCTCCAGCGTGTCCATGCCCAACTTCAGGATCTTCAGTGCCACCGTCCGTTGCACTGGTTCTTCCTGCTCCGCCAACCAGACGGCACCAAAACCGCCATCTCCCAGCTTTTCCACCAGCACAAACGGGCCCACCCAATCTCCGGCCTCATGCGTGGCGATGTCTCTGGGCATCAGTAAATCATTCAGCACTGCCGCGGCCACAGCGTCTGGCAGCTCGGGAAGAGCCGATGGCGTAGGAAGGATGAAAGGGGGATCGGCAGACGACATGGGTCAGGGCATGGTGAAGTTGGTCAACTTTCCTATCGACGAGTTGCGCATGTTATTTCTGGAAATATGACGGTAAAATATGGAGCAACAAGGAGGAGCCGCACAATCGAGGATGCAAAAACGACAAGATTGGCTTATCTCCGGCATATTCATGAACTTTGCATGAGCGTAACTTTTGACACCACTCAGTGGACCGTGATCTTCCAAGCTGGCGACGCCGAGTCACCAGACGGCAGCGTGGCGTTTGGCAAGCTCTGTCGTTCCTATTGGCAGCCCATGTATGCCTTCACGCGCGGCAGTGGTACTAGCCATGAGAATGCACAAGACCTCACGCAGAGTTTTTTTCAGTATCTGCTTCAGAATCAATTGCCCGCTGGTGTGCACCCAGCTAAAGGCCGATTCCGGAGTTGGATGCTTGCCGTTTTCAAGAATTTTTTGGCAGCAGAGCACCGCCATGACACTCGGCAAAAGCGCGGCGGACCTGACCTGCAAACGATCACCCTGGAAGACGCCCATCACGAGCTGATCGATCCGTCCACCCCCGCTCGTGAGTTTGAGCGGGAATGGGCACGCAGCGTTCTGGCCAATGCCCTGGAGCGCCTGCGTGTGGAATGTGATCATGCCGGGCAAATGAACCGCTTCACCCTACTTCAGGAAAGCCTCTTTGACCTGACCAAAGGGGAAGGTGCCTCTGCGGAACAGGCAGCCGCGCTCGGCATCAGTTTAAACGCCGCTAAAATCGCCCTCAGCCGCCTACGCCAGCGCTACCGGGAGCTTTTGAGGAAAGAAGTCTCCCGACTCGTGGAGGACCCCGCCGAGGTCGATGACGAGATCTCTCATCTCGTGCGTGTGCTGACTCAGTGAGGAGAGTGTGTAGCGAATCAAAGTCCGCAACACTCTCATGCCACAATCACTTCGACGTCCAAGCCTGGAAACTGCGTGAAAGCTTTGTCCGTTGTAACCAGCTGCGCTCCTATCGCGATGGCAAAGGCTGCCAGATAAGCATCCATCCACAGCTTCGGTGAGCTGGTCTTACGCGCGGCGAGTTTCTTCCAAATCACATCCACGCGCGGTGGCTCGGCTTGGAAAAGGATGCGTTCGTCAGCGATGAAGGCTTCATAGACGTCCCAGGCCTCCTCATTGCTTAGCGGGTCGATGTCATAGACCGCGAGCACGACCGCTGTGGTCATCAATCGCAAAAAAGACTGCTGAGTGGAGCGGCAAAAGATCAGGCTATCCGGCTTAGACTCACCTTCCAGCCAGATTTTGGCAGCACCGTGGTGCGTATGACCTGACAGGGTGAGGGCCAGCCACATATTCGTGTCCAGTAGCTTCATGCGTGCCAGGCTACCTCCTGGGCCAGCAATGTGTCAGCCACCTGCTCCGGCGTCAGCTCAGCCCGCTGCTTGCAGGTGATGAGTGGCACGTTCACTCGGTGGGCAGGTGTCTTTTTCTGGCTGCGGTCAGCTTTGAGGCCCAGCTTCAGCAGGGCAGCCATCGCGTCCTTCAGCTTTAGTCCTTCATTCAAAGCATGCCGCTTGATGTCGAGCACGAGCGAGTCAGGAAGTTCGAGGGTCGTTTTCATGGTGCCCATTTTACTGGTTTCCCAGTTTCCTGTCAAGATGCAGCCTCCCAAGAGTGACGCAGTTTTTTTAGCCTTTACCAAGCTTCAATCTCCCTCAATCAATCGGCGGGATGGAGGCGCGGATCTCATCCAGAAGCACGCGTGTCCCGTGCAGACCTGTCCAGTGGTGGATGTAGTCCCAGTCCAGCACCTCATCCCCCTGCACGGCGATCACATCCCGCACATCCTCCGAGTCCTTGCCCCGTTTGGCGATCTTGGCCCAGCGCAGCTTCATGATGATCACGTCTTCAGCGGTGGGGACGATGATTTCGCAGCCGATCTGGCTGGAAAAGATCTGCCGTTTGCGCTCAAAGCGGGCTTGGTCATGTGGATCGGTGCTGAGCATGAAGAGTTCAACTTCAAACGCGATGGCTGGCACTCGCAGATGGTAACGCATGGTTCCCGTCACCATCTCGAAAGTGCCTTGGTCATCGATGGCAAAGTCAGGCCCCAATTTTTCTACTGTTTCAAAGAGCGTCTTCGCATCCACAGCTAGTACGATGTCTGCATCCTTTGTTGCGCGCGGGATGCCATAGGCATTGCTGGAAAGGCCGCCAACGACCATGTGCTTCACACCCAGTTCCACAAACTTTTCCACCACTCGGCGAGTCGCTTCATAGCCGTTCTTCATACGGTTTTAAGGGGGGGATTTGCTATAGATGCCGTGTTCACTCACTTGCCGCAAACGCCGCAGACGCCAGCGCAGGAGGGACTCCACATCCGCTTCATTTTTTTCGGGGAATTGGGCTCGTATGCCGTCCCTCATCAAACCCAGGGCACCTTCAAAAAGCTCAATGGCCGTGCCAATACGCTCACCGATCGACAGGCCACGCGCCCGCCGAACCTTGTCGGCATAGATGGCATCTGCCAGCGCTTTGATGTTTTCCTCCATGGGGGATTGATAGCCGCGTTCGCCAGATTCGCCAGATCTTTCCTTTCCGCCTCAATGCGGCTAAACCTTAAAACGGGAATGGAAGATCGTTGAGTTGCGCCAGGGCTTGGTTTCACCACGGTTCTTCGACTCGAAGCGGCTATGTCTTGGGTGACACTGCCCGAGAGGCGAAAAGCCTTGTGGAATCAATGACGGATGCAAATCGGCGGGCATCCATTCGCGTTTCTAGCACCTGAACTCAAGGCGGCTTGATTGTAGAACGCAGCGTAACTTGATCGGGCAAGCAGGCCGTCAAAAAAATTGGCGTCAAAAAGATGAAATCAGGGTTCCCATTTTTTTGCCGCGAATCTTTTTGACGGCCAAAAAACCGCGGCGGAACTTGGTAAGTTAGTCGGGAGGCTAAATCGAAAATCAACTGAGCCTCTTGCAAAACCTCGGATCCAGAACCCAAACCGGAGATCATGAGGAAGTCAGGAAAGCAGGAAGCCTGATTTTCCAGC
>JAPLUM010000438.1 GCA_026397605.1 Verrucomicrobiota bacterium
AAGTTCCGATTCATGATCGTCACTTCCTGAATCTCTGCTGCCTCTGCTTTCTCCTGTTCAAAAGGGTGTCGGTTTTTAGGTTCTAGCTTTGTGAAAACCTAGTCTCTCCCGCAGACCACGAGGACTGGCATTTTTGCCCTCCTTGGTTTCTTCGTTGATGTCGTAGAGTGGTCCGCACAGTCCTCTGTGCGGATTGAAGTCCGAGAGAGATTTTCAAGCCCATTGGCTTTGAAGTCTGCTCGAGGACTATCTTGAAGGGCAGGCTTTTTCCTGCTCTCCGGCCGCACAGGGGACTGTGCGGACCACTTTACTACCTCACGGCACACGCTTGAACTTCTTGAAGTTCGGCTTCCTCTTTTCCACAAAGGCGGTTTTGCCTTCCTTGGCTTCTTCGCTCATGTAGTAGAGCAAAGTGGCGTTTCCGGCGAGGTCGAGGAGACCCATTTGGCCATCGCAATCGGCATTGAGGGCGGCTTTGAGGCAGCGAAGAGCCAAAGGGCTGTGCTGGAGCATCTCGCGGCACCAGATGAGGGTTTCGGTCTCGAGATCGGCGAGGGGGACGACTTTGTTCACGAGGCCCATGTCGAGCGCTTCCTGGGCGTCGTATTGGCGGCAGAGATACCAGATCTCGCGGGCTTTCTTTTGGCCGACAATGCGGGCGAGGTAGCTGCTGCCAAGGCCGCCGTCGAAGCTGCCGACTTTGGGGCCGGTTTGGCCGAACTTGGCGTTGTCCGCAGCGATGGTGAGATCGCAGACGACATGGAGCACATGCCCGCCGCCGATGGCGTATCCGGCAACCATGGCGACGATGGGTTTGGGCAGGGTGCGGAGCTTCCGCTGCACATCCAGGATGTTCAGGCGCGGGACGCCGTCTTCGCCGATGTATCCGGCATCGCCACGCACCTTTTGATCGCCCCCAGAGCAGAAAGCGAGCGGGCCTTCTCCACAAAGGATGATAACGCCCACGTCAGGATCTTCATGCAGCATCTCCAGCGCGATGAGCATCTCCTTCACCGTCTGCGGGCGGAAGGCATTGCGCACTTCCGGCCGGTTGATGGTGAGCTTGCCGATGCCGTCTTCGGTTTTCTCAAGCTTGATGTCTTTGAAGGTTTTGATCGTGGTCCACATGGGAAATTTGCGATGGTTGGCGATGGTTTTTAAAACAACTGCAAACAATGGCCAACCACCGCAAACCATTGCAAACTTATCTACGCCTAGAAACCCGTGTAGGCCTTCAATTCTGCCAGGCGCCCTGCCACATCTGCCTGGGTGACGTTTTGCAGTTTGTGGGTGCTGAAGGCTTCGCAAGTGTAGCTGGCGGTGACGCTGCCGTGGACGACGGCTTGAACGAGGTCAGCAAAGGTGGGCTTGGTTTTGCCGTTGGCACTGAGCCAGCCGGCCATGCCGCCGAGGAAGCTGTCGCCAGCGCCAGTCGGGTCAAAGACGGAGTCCAGTGGGTAGGCGGCGCAGGAGAAGAAATCCTCAGGCTTTTCACCAAACAGATAGCTACCGTGTTCGCCACGCTTGACGACGACAAAGCGCGGGCCTTTGGCTTGCAGCTTGCGACCGGCTTCGACGAGGTTGGTGGTCTGGGCAAATTCTTTGGCCTCGCCATCATTGATGACGAGGAGATCGATCTTTTTCATGACGTCATGCAGGCGCTCATTGGCGATGCTGATCCAGAGATCCATGGTGTCGGCGATGACGAAATCAGCATCGGTGAATTGCTCCAAGGTCTGCATCTGATTGTCTGGGCTCATGTTGGCCAAAACGGCGATCTTAGCCGCAGCGGCGGTGGCATTGAGTTTAGGCAGCCAGGTTTCCAGCACGTTGATGCCGACGGCGTGCGTGGTGCGATTGTTCATGTCCTCATGGTATTCACCGCTCCAGGTAAATGAGGCACCGCTGCTGCGCTCCAGACCGTCCAGCGTGATGCCTTTGCTGCCGAGTAGGTTCAGGTGGGCCTCTGGGAAATCATGGCCGATGATGCCTACGAGGTGGATCGGCTGAGTGAAGATGCTGGCAGCGAGTGCTGCGTAGGAGGCTGAGCCACCGAGTAGGTTCTCCTGGGAGTCCTTGGTGGTTTTGACATTATCCAGGGCGACGGTTCCGGCGATGGTGACAGACATGAGAAGAGAAGGTTAGGTGGAATACTGCTTGATTATGCCCCTGATACGGGCGGAGAGTACCACTGTCGGCAGGGGCGCGGAGTATCCGTTTCTCCTCTTGCGTGTCAATGCCTGATACACTGCCTACCCCGTTGTTTCTCGTTCATGCGTTTCACTATCATTCTCATCATGCTCGTGTTGCTGCCGATTCTGGTGGCGGTGCATCTGTGGGATTATGCTGAGAATCGCCAGCTCAGGCTGATCGATCAGGCAACAGGCATTTTAAAAAAACATGGCGTGCGCGGCGGCACCGTGGATGTGCGGTTCCTGGATCTGAGCATCACGGGTGATGCGCAGGACGAGCCATCTTTGAAGGAGGCCAGCCGAGAACTCGCCGAATTAGGGCCGCTCCGTCTAGTCAGCAACCGACTCAGCATCCTAGCACGGGTCAGAGCCCGCCTAGCTGAGGAAACGCTGACCATTGACGGCTGGATGGCAGATCAGGACACGGCTGATTCTCTCCGAGGTCTGCTCACAAAGCTCCGACCTGACCTGAAGCTGGTGATGGATGATCTAAAAATCTCATCCTATGTCCGCTGGCCCGAGGGTGAAAAACTGCCTCTAGAAGAAAGCAGCCCGATGCTCAAGCCGATCATCTCTGCACTACGCGTGCCAGCTGCGCTGGACATCAAGAGGCAAGAAGGTCGGCTCATCGTGACAGGAATGATTCCCTCGCAAGATCTCAAAGAGGCCATCAAAAGCGCCCTAGATCAGCCTGCGCATGGACTAGCGGTGGATGTCAGCAAGCTACGGGTAAGCAGTCATGTGCTGCCAGCCGCTTTTACGGATCAAAACGCCATCCTGCCGTTTTTGCGCAGCTTTTATGATACGCCGTCACCGGGTGAATTCAGCATCCTACCCGACCAGAGCCCACAACTCAAAGCGGATACGACGAGGTCACTGGAAAGCGCCTGGCTGAGCGCGCTACGTCCGGTGACTGGCGGTATGCGGGTGGACATGCAGTTGATACCGCAACCCTCCATCTTCCACTTTCCTGGCAGGCGAATCCAGACAGCGCTACCAGAAGAGGTGCTGCAAAATGTGAGAAATCTCATCAGTCACCATTTGATCGTTTTTGCTCCAGGAAGCAGCACGTTAGCAGCCGAGCAGCGCACACAGCTGACACTTCTCGTTCCCGCACTACTAGGCGCAGGTCCGGCCTTACGGTTGGTGGTGGGTGGTCACCCCGAGCCTGGTGGAGAGGCCAAGCTGGAGGCATCACTTGCGATGAGCCGGGCTGAGGAAGTGGCCTCATTCTTGATTGAACAAGGCGCGCCATGCATGGAGATTCGCACCATGGCCTTTGACCCCGTGCCTGCGGGAGATGCCCATGCACCTGAGCAGCCTCGTAGCGTCGAAATCCTCATCCAATAATGACCTTTTATGAAGATTGAGCTGCCCGAACTCCACTCCGAGCCCCTGATATATTTTCTGCTGCACAGCGGTGTGTTTGTTCTGGTCTTAGCAGCAATCTTTTTCATCTGCGGTCTCTGGTTTGGCTCTGTGACTTGGGGGAAATACAAGCTGCAATCCAAAGCTGCGCATGAGGAAAACCAAGCCCTGCGGGGAGAGATCGCCGTGCTCAAACGCAAGTTGGCTGAGCAGTCCATGCGGCCAACGAATACAGTAGCTGCAGCGCCAGCTTTGATGACAGAAGTTCTGCCCAATGTGAGTGAAATCCTCCCTGAGCAACGCACTCTTTACCCTGCACTAGCCGCCATGCCCACGCCGCCTGAAAAGGCGGTGCCCGAGGCAGTCCCACAACAAGAGGCCAGCGAACCTTTAGTGCCTCCTCCACCCCCACCCACCGTTGTCGTCTCCGAGCCTAACCCAGATGCAAACAGACCTCCAGTCACGGCCAAGCCTATCATTCGAGCTAAAACCAAGCCGCCTGCGCCAGAAGTGCCGCTACCAGTCATAGCTGAGCCATTGCTGGAAGTGGAGCCTTTTGGCTTCTTACTTGCAGAGCCAGCGGTCGCAATCAGCACCCCAAAGCCAGTAGATGCTTCTGCTTTGGATTCCATCATCAAAGGTAAACCTAGCTCCAAAACACCACGCGGTGCAGCCAAGGCAAGCAAGACGGCCAAAGTCAAACTTCAGCCTACTCCACCACCCGTCACGGTGCCTGAGCCTGAGCTCGACCCGATACTAGGCCCGATCTACCGCGAAGCTCCACCGAATGCAGATGATCTAACGAAGATCAAAGGCATCGCGACAGTTCTGGAAAAACGTCTGCACGAACTCGGTATCCACACCTACCACCAGATCGCGGGTTGGGAGGAAAACCACATTCGTGAATTTTCTACCCGACTCGCTTTTAAAGACCGCATCGCCAGAGAAGGCTGGGTGCAGCAGGCGCAGAATTTGGAAAAATCACGGCAATCAGCATGAGCGCTTCCCATTTACAATTCTCCGACATCGGTAATCGGCTCGCCGGTCCGAGTGGAATCCAAGAACTCATGGATGACTGTGGACAGGCACTCACACTCTACCCAGACATGCGCATGCTCGGTGGCGGCCAGCCTGCAGCGATCCCCGAAGTCCAGGCCATCTGGCGGCAGCGAATGAGCGAGCTGATGGCTGATGGCGCAGCTCTGGATAAGACGCTGCTGAATTATGATCCACCCGGTGGCAACCCGCTCTTCCGGGAAGCAATGGCAGGCTTTCTCAAGCGCGAATGCGGCTGGGAAGTCACCCGCGAAAACATCGCTGTCATGCCCAGCAGTCAGAGCGCCTGTTTCCTGCTCTTTAACCTCCTCGCAGGGGACAGTCCGACAGGTAAAAGACGCATTCTTTTTCCCCTGCTGCCGGAATACATCGGCTATGCCAATCAGGCCCTCTGCTCGGATCAGTTTACTGCGGTTTTGCCAAAGATCGAAGAGCGCGGTGAGCACGAGATCAAGTATCATGTCGATTTTGATCAGCTCAAAATCACCCCAGACATCGCCGCCATGTGCGTCTCTTGTCCGACCAACCCAACGGGCAATGTGTTAACGCCGGAAGAGTTCAGTCGGCTGCGGGATCTCGCACGGCAGCATGGCATCCCGCTCATGATCGATAACGCCTACGGCCACCCCTTCCCTGGCGTGATTCATGGCAGCTTCAGGCCTGATTGGGAGCCAAGCATGATCTTTAGCATTAGCCTGTCAAAGCTAGGTCTGCCCGGTGTGCGCACCTCCGTCATCATCGCTGATCCGGCGATCGTGAAAGCGCTCTCGAACATGAACGCAATCGTCTCTCTGGCCAATGGCAACGTCGGCCAAGCTCTGATGACGCCGCTGCTTGCTGATGGGCGTCTCATCACTCTCGGCAGCAGCGTGATTCGTCCCTTCTATAAAGAACGGTCCGACTTTGCCAAAGGCGTGCTCAGCACAGCGCTAGGCAATCAGGTGGAGTGGGCACTGCATGCTCAAGAGGGAGCCTTCTTCCTCTGGCTCTGGCTTAAAAATCTGCCCATCCCAGCAGCTGAGCTTTATCGCCGGCTCAAAGCCCGCAAGGTACTCGTGATCCCTGGTCACTACTTTGCCTACGGCCTCGATCAAGAGTGGCGGCACCCGCATGAGTGTCTGCGCCTCACCTATTCTCAGCCGCAAGCCATCGTGCAAGAAGGCCTGGAGATCTTAGCGGAAGAGGCGAAGAAGGCGTTTGGCTGAAGCTTACTTCTCAAACAACGAGCCCTTCGCGCCTTCAGCAGCAGCACCCGCACCTTTTGGCACACCCGAAGAAGCCCATGAGAAGACTTTTTTGCCATCGTGATTGATGTTGATCAGCATTGCAGAAACAGAATCTTTTTGGCGTGTTTTAGAACCGTCAGCGTAATAATACCCAGCCAGCAACTGCGTCGTTGTAAGCGTCACCGAATCTGTTTTGACAACCAACTGCTGCTTAGACTTCATTGTTCCTATGTCCGCTTTCCCAGCCTTGGTCTGAGTTATCTTGTTGCTACCATCCATGACATCATAAAAGATCACGTAATCTGCTGAAACACCTTCGAGCGTTTGAATTGAATCATTGGTGATCTTCATATTGCACTCCCAGATCTCAGTCGTGTACTCCGTGATACCTGATTTGCGCTTCGTAGAGCTAACTTTAGATTTCGTGTAATCTGCCGCAAACTTGTATTTAATCTCCACCGGGTGGTCCTTTCGCCATT
Source organism: Verrucomicrobiota bacterium (assembly GCA_026397605.1). Lineage (GTDB taxonomy): Bacteria > Verrucomicrobiota > Verrucomicrobiia > Verrucomicrobiales > Verrucomicrobiaceae > Prosthecobacter. Next base: position 6,322 of record JAPLUM010000438.1, read on the forward strand.
GACCAATGAACTCCTGATCGGCAGGGCTGAATTTGTTAATCGGAGCCACAATCGGCACTCCAGCCGTCGTTTTTAAACTAACCCGATCAGGCGTAGCACTGACAATCTCAGCTTCCAATGTCCTACCATCAGGACTTGTAAATACATGCGGCGCATCTGCTAAGAGAGCAGGAACTCCGATCAAAAGACTAAGACTGAAAAAGGCAAAATAGGCAGAGGTATTCATCATGAGTGAGTGTTGATGTTCGCAGGCATACTCCATCAAGATCAACAACGACGTCAATAAATGATTTAAAAGACATTCTTCACCACTCTAGGCTCCAGGGGCTTTGATCTCGGGATCTAGTTTTTGCAGAGCCGTCCAGAGCGCTGGGTCTTGTGGATGGCCATTGAAGAGCACCCTGCCATCTGGGCCGACCAAAACCATGCACGGGATGCTATTGATCTCCAGCAACTGGGTGAATGGGCGCTCGATCGGCTCAATCAACCAAGGGAAATTAATGTCCTGCTCACTACGCACTTTTTCCGCTACGGCCTCAGCTTTGTCATCGTCCTTATTCATGCCGGCTACTACGATGCCGTACTTGGTTAAAAGCTCCGCCTTCTTTTTGAGTTCCGGCATGAGCTGCATGCACGGCCCACACCAAGAAGCCCAGAAATCCAGCAGGATCGCCTTCTTTCCCGCTAATTGATCTGCCAGTGTCGTGGCCTCACCCGCAGAGGTGACCAGCGCCAATTGCAGATCCAGCTTCATCGTGGCCATCTTAGACTCTCGGCGGCCAGTCTCGATGGTCTGCGCAAAGACGGGGGCCTGGCTCGGGCTCAGCCAAAAGGCCTCCTGCATGTGTTTTTTGTAGCCAGCTTCATCATTCTTTGCCTTAGCGGCGAGGCCCTGAGTATACTCGATGAAAGCACGGATATCGTCTGCGGACTTGATGCCTGCCGATTGAGTCGGATCAAAGTTTTCTGCCAGCACCTTCATTTCAGGCAGGATCTTCATCAGCCAATCCGCATCCTGCTTCCGCAGGCCCCAGATCAACTTGGCCTCAATGATCTGCTGGCGGGGCACTCTGGCATTACTGGCTTCTTTCGTCGCGGCTAGCAGCTCCTCACTCGTAGCACTGGGATTAAAAAGTCGCTGCATCATCTCCTGAGAAGGCTTTGCGGCCTCCTGTGCTCCAGAAATCTGAAGTGAAGCGATGGCGGTGAGAAAAAAGGCGGTGCATTTCATGGCTGTTGAGAACGTGCGCGGTACTGTCAACCTGTCGAGTCACAGTCTAGATATTCTCATTCATCTCATCCATGCCCCCGTTTTTCATCACAGGCCCCACCGCCTCAGGTAAATCAGCCATCGCCCTCGCGCTGGCTGAGAAGGTGGGCGGAGAGATCGTCAATGGAGACGCCTTTCAGCTCTATCAGGGGCTGGACCTACTGACCGCAAAACCATCACGAGCGGATCGCTCCCGCGTGCCGCATCATCTCTACGATAGCGTCCCACCCACAGACAGCTGTGATGCTCAGCGCTACAGAGAACTTGCGCTACCGATCATCGCCGACATCGCAGCGCGTGGTAAACTACCCATCATTGTCGGCGGCTCAGGCCTTTACATCAAAGCCCTGTCCCATGGCCTAGCCGACCTGCCGCGCGGAGATGATCGACTACGTGCTCAGCTCAATGCCCTGACACTAGACGCCATGGTAGCCCAGCTGCTCTCCCTAGACCCGCAGGCTGGAGAAAATGTTCCTTTGGCCAATCCGCGCTACGTTCAGCGTGCCTTAGAAATCTGCCTTCTGACTGGCCAGCCTCAGTCCGCTTTGCGACAGAACTTTGCCCAAACCGAGCCTGCTGGGCAGGGCGTGCTGCTTCAGTGGCCGCGTGAGACGCTCTACGACCGCACCGATCAGCGCGTGCATGACATGCTCGCCGCTGGTTTGCTGAACGAAATCCGCGCCTACAATGCCTCACGCAGCCACCCGCCAGCCGCCCCTTGGCAGCCTGAACTGCCTTTTGAAAAAGCCATCGGACTCAAGGAAATGCAGGCTCATCTGGCAGGACAGCTTTCTCTAGCCGACGCTATCAGCGCCATGCAGCAGTCCACGCGGCGCTATGCCAAACGCCAAAGCACCTGGTTCAAACGTGAACGCTGGCTGCAAACGATTTGCCTCGATTCCAACCCAGCGGCAGAATCTGTCATCTGCCAAATCCTCGATCTCTTTCCATGCCTGACCTCATCCCGCCCGCCCATACCGTCCCAGTCAACCTAGGCACACGCAGCTACTGCGTGGATGTGGGCCATGGATTGCTGCAAAATCTGGGACACTGCGCCAAGCAAACGCTAGCCAAAAGCAGCACCTGCGCTGTCATCACCGACTCCAATGTCGGCCCGCTCTATGCCGCAACCGCACTGGAAAGCCTGAAAGCCGCAGGCATCAAGCCTGTCCTCATCACCGTGCCAGCCGGAGAAGCCAGCAAGTCGCTCCTTTGCGCCCAGACCGTACTCAGCGAAATGGCACGCGCTGGCCTGGACCGAAAAAGCTTTGCTGTTGCACTCGGCGGCGGCGTCATTGGCGATCTCGGCGGTTTTTGCGCCAGCATTTATCAGCGCGGCATCCCCTACATCCAGGTCCCTACCACCGTGCTCTCCCAGGTGGACAGCAGTGTCGGTGGCAAGACAGGCGTCAACCTTCCTGATGCCAAAAACATGGTCGGCAACTTCCACCAGCCCGTCCACGTCATCGCCGATGTAGATACTCTTTCCAGTCTGCACAAACGCGAGTGGAATGAAGGCTTTGCTGAGATCATCAAGCATGCCTGCATCCGAGATGCCGCCATGCTGCCCCTCATTGATCAAGTCGCCTCTGGCAGCGGCGATCTAGCCGATCTCATTCGCTGGAACATCGCCATCAAAGCCGCCGTCGTCGAAGCCGACGAATATGAAACACTCGGCATCCGCGCTTTGCTAAACTTTGGCCACACTCTCGGTCACGCTATCGAGGCCGCCGCGGGTTACGGCGTCCTCCTGCATGGGGAAGCCATCTCTCTGGGACTTCGCGCCGCCGCGCTGCTTTCCGTCAAGCTTTCCATGCTAACCGCCGCAGACGCCGACCGCATCATCGACCTCCTGCGTCGCTTTGACCTGCCCGTCCAGCTTCCCGCCAGCTTTGAAACCGAAGAGCTCCTGCGCATCGCCCGTATGGACAAAAAATTTGAGCATGGCAAAATCCGCTTCGTTCTCCTCAGCACCCTCGGCTCAGCCCACGTCAGCAATGACGTCACCGAGACGCATCTGCGTGAGGTCATTGCCGAGATTCGGAAAGCATAATGGCGTGCCATTGGAAGCTGGGCGGTAAAAGGTAAAAGCCCGTCCTTCGCTCTGCGAGCT
>JAPLUM010000261.1 GCA_026397605.1 Verrucomicrobiota bacterium
CGAGAGTTACGCGCCGCTGGTTCGCTGCCCCGTGCTGCATCGCAGTGGCACGAATGATTTCCATGGTTGGATGGACGACGTGTATCGCACCAACGCGCTCATTCCAAATAAAGCTACGCGCTACTGCTGGTCGCCGCATCTGAATCACCGGCTCATTCCCGAGGTCGCCGTCGCGATGCCGCTGTGGTTTGATTATTACCTCAAAGGCGGCCCCGCATTGCCCGAGACGCCCACAAGTGAACTCACGCTGCAAACCGCCGATCACATTCCTCAGTTCCGCATCACGCCCGATAAAAAGTCACTGCCCGTCGCACGAGTCGAGATCTACTACAGCGTCGATCCCGATCCCCGTGCCCGCTTCTGGCGCAGCGCTGACGTCGTGAACGAAGGCGACGCCTTCATCGCAAAACTGCCCCTGCACACGCTGGATCTGCCGCTCTTCGCCTTCGCGAATGTTTATCACACCCTGCCGAAATCCGATTCACCGAAACGATTGCGCGGCCAGTCCGCGGACATTGGAGAGGTCTGCATCAGCAGCCTCCTCCAAAGCGCTGATCCCGCAAAGCTGAGTGAAGCCAAGGTCACCGCAACTGCATCCGTTAGCCTGGTCATCGACGACTTCACCCACGGCCTGCGTGGCTGGTATGAGCTCAATGCCGGCAACCTCACCCATCAGGAATCATGGACCCGCAAAGTCACTGATCCACTGTATCGAGCTCCCGAAGGAGCCAAGCTTGAGCTCACCTTAAAGATGCCAAAGACCAATCATCTGACCTTCGTGATCCAAGAAAACGAATGGCGCAGCTATCGCGGCAAAAGAGCCACCTTCACCTGCGAACGCGAGATCCCAGGCAGCGACACAACGCAAACCATCACCCTTGAAGCCAAGGACTTCACCTCCGTCAACGGCCCACTAAAGTCATGGTCCCAAATCGACCAACTCGGCATCTGCGCCCACAACCCCGAACGCGGCAACGCCAGCACACCGACTCCACTTTGGAACGGACCCGCTGCCGAGTTCGTTCGTCTGGAGTGGAAGTGATGAACAGTGCCGAGGTCATCATCTTTGCCCTACGGTTCCAAGGTTGGTTATTTGGATAACGAAGTTCATGGATATTCCAGGTTCAGAGCTTCATTCAGCTAAACAGTTAGCCAGTTTAAATAAATCTAATATTCGGATCAAAATATCAGTTCACTCAGCAGGCTAAACCATTCAGCTGGCTTAATGAAGCGAAGTTCAAAACGAAGCTCCTCCAATCCTTGACTTTACAGGCTTAGATCGTCAATCTGTGAATCAATTGAACCCCAGAAATATCGGTGCGGCTGATATTGAATCACACTAATTAGACTGTTATCCAAGAAATCGATGGCACACTTCGCAACGCTTATGATGATGCCGGTCGACAAGGCGGCACAACACCACACCCGAGAATCCATTTCGGAAGCGACAATCCAGTCATTCGGGTGTTCGCATTTCATCGCAGCACATCCCCGGATTAATCCGATTCTCAACGCGGGGACACCGCTGGACACCGAGATGTGGCATCCGATCGCGAGACCACATTATCACCTCCCAGCGGTTCTTCCGGCAGCTATTGCCACCCTTGCAGACGTAGAGGCGACTGAGCCAGACATTCGAAAGGACGAGTGGATTCTTGCCGAAATTCACAAGCTTCGTGACGCATGCAGTTACGCTGTAGCCAATGGATTGGCCATGGTCGTATTCCTTTCCAACACCCTATCTAGACCACCAATACAAAGACGTGTATAACAAGTCGGCACATCCAACGGCGGGCAACGTCCTTCTTTGAATTCGGGCTTTCCTCTCTGCCGTGGATGGCCTAGACGTTGACTCAAAATGAAGCCACTTCTCGCGATGTCCTTTTGCCTACTAATGGCGGCGTGTTCATCAACTGACATCAGTAGCATTCCTCCGTTTTCTTCTGTCTCGCACCAAACGGTTCGGATTCTCCGCACTGCATACCTAAGGCCGCTCAATGAGGGCTTAATGATAGGTGATGGCGTTTCTTTTCTTCGTAAGCCATCATTCGAGCTAACTGATCGTATGCCAGCTTCGCCACATCGAGTTCTTGCCGCTGGCACCAATCTTCGAATCACTTTGATACAGGATGAGATTCTTGTCGATGGCCGCTCTCAGGTGGCCTATGGCTCGACTTCATTAGCGGATCTATCCGAGGCCGATTTTGCCTTCCGTTGGGGATTGCTCTGTACTCTCCAACGTGCTCCTTGGGAGCCATCGTGGGTGTCAGATCGCCGTAAATGGATACAAGGCGAACAAGCTGACTCTGGACGACCCGCTACCCACTCGCAGTCGAAGTCGGAGGGTAACGACAAACCTCAACCTGAAGAGTACTCCCGGTAGCTGGTGAAAGGACTCGAAGTTCGACTCAAAAAAATTGATGACTATCAAATACAATACTAGAATCTGGATTCTACTATCTGCGGTTGTGTTGTTGTTTGCTGCGCTCGCGGTGATGGATTTTGCTCGTGGTCCTCGCAGCTTCATCTTTGGATTTAAATATGGCATGGACACCAGATATGAGAAGATTTCTGAGGGAGATAGTAAGAGGTCTGTCTTTGATGCTCTCGGTGAGCCAAGAACCAAGAGTGACGTGTTCAATCTTCCGCAGAGACACGGCTTTGAGCACTTGTTTGACGTAGCAGAAAAGTCTTCAGCCGTGGAGTATTATCAATGGATCAACGGAATGAACTGGTATTACTGCATCGGATTCGATGCCTCTGGCGCAGTCGTTATCAAAGGGCAGGGGCATTCGTGATAGCTCAAAAGTCGCACCCTCAATTTAGCTTAGGTTTAGCTTTGGAGTGGGTCTCAAAACGGTGAGTCTCTTACCTTCGATTCTGGAGATTGGCGGACGAAGCCTGTCATCCGTGAAATCGGTGTCATCTGTGGATCGAAGGTTCTGGGGACTGCTCTTACTTGCCGCTGACGTCGAAGCTGAAGAGCAGTTCTTGGTCTCGCAGGTAGAGTCTTCCGCCTCTGACGACGGGGTGGGTCCAGACCTTGCCTTGGGGATTCCGCTGGGTGGTCTGGGGTGTTAGGGTGAAGCGGCCTTTTTCTTTCCATTCTTTTGGGTCGGCCTCGATCAGGACGGCGGTGCCGGTTTTTTCCTCGAGCAGATAGAGCATGCCATCAGCAGCGTGGATGGCACCTTTGCCGAGAGCTTTTTTCTCTGTCCACTGCACGGCACCTGTTTTCAGTTCCATCCATGCAGGTCCAGCCAGCCTTGTCATTGTAGCCGTAAAGGTAGTCGCCAATGAGGATGACGCCGCCGTGATGATTGACCATGTCGGTGCTGGCGTAGAGTTCTTCCACGGCATTGACGGCACCGATTTTGATCGACTTGCAGCCGACTCCGTAACCTGCGGCGACGAAGACTTGGCCATCTTTAAAAATGGGGGTCGGGATGACGGCGGTCTTGCCAGGGAAGGCGGACTTCCAGAGCAGTTTGCCATCGGCGGCATTCACTCCAGCCACGGTTTCCATCGTGAGCTGGATGATCTGGCGGGTGCCGTTGTGGGTGACGGCGATGGCGCTGGCGTATTGCGCGCTGTCAGTCCACTCGGCGGACTGCCAGGCGACTTTGCCAGTGGTTTTATCAAAGGCGGTGAGGGTGCCCTGGGGGCCGCCTGGGGTGGTGATCACGAGATTGCCATCGACCAGCGGACTTTCGCAGTAGCCCCAGCCAGGGATCTTGCCGCCGAGTTCCGTCATGCTGGCCTTCCAGATTTCTTTGCCGTCGGCAATCGAAAGGCAAACGAGCACGCCTTTGCCACTGAGGGCATAAACTTTATCGCCATCGACACTCGGGGTGGCGCGCGGGCCGTTGCCAAAGCCGTTGGTGAGTAAGGCACCGACTTCAGCCGACCATTTTTCTTTTCCGGTGGCCACATCGACCGCGATGACATACTCCACGGCATCTCGTGAGCCCATGGTGTAGAGGGTGGTGCCGACGACGGCTACGCCTGAGTAACCGAGGCCTACGTCCTCATTCCGCCAGACTTCCTTCGGACCGGCATCGGACCACTTTTTCAATAAACCTGTTTCTGGAGAGATGTCCGTGCGGTCAGCTCCACGGAAGGTAGGCCAGTCGGCAGCGTTTGCAGAAAGGGCTAGAGCAAGGGCGGAAAGTAGGTGAATCTTCATGACAAGGAATCTGAAGCGCAGATTCAGCCCTGAGTCTGCTAGAAAGACCAGAAAAATCGTCTGAAATTCAGATTTTACCGCCTGCCAGTGCATCATTCCTTTGCGTCTTGGCTTCTTTGCGTGAAAACCTAGGGCCGAATGTCCCAACCCACCCTCATCCTCGGCACGCGCGGCAGCGAGCTGGCCCTGACTCAGACTGAAACCGTCACCCAAGAGCTTCTGAAAGCCCATGCCCATCTAAAAGTGGAGCGGAAGATCATTCAGACCAGCGGAGACAAACGCCAAGATCTGCGCTTTTCGGAGTTTAGCGACGTGGCCCAGGTGGATAAGGGGATCTTCATCAAGGAGCTGGAGACTGCTTTGGAAAAAGGTGAGATCCATGCAGCCGTGCATAGCCTGAAGGACATGCCGTCTGACCTTGCTTCCGGATTTCAAATAGCGGCTGTGCTGCCGCGCGCCCCGATTGAAGATGTGCTGATCACTCGGGAAGCCTGCACTTTGGAGACGCTTCCCATAGGAGCCCGTGTCGGCACCAGCAGTGTGCGCCGTGCGGCTCAGCTGAAATGGCTGCGACCTGATGTGGAGATCGTCGAGATTCGCGGAAATGTGCCGACACGAGTGAAAAAGGTGCTGGGTGAGCAGCCTCTGGATGCCGTGATGCTGGCTGCGGCTGGCTTGCTGAGGCTCGGGCTTATGATCGAGGATCGCATCGAGATCGAAGGCCAATGCCTGCACGCGCTCACGCTTGATCCCGTGACCTTTTTGCCTGCCGCAGGGCAGGGAGCCATTGCCATCGAGTGTCGCTCAGGTGATGCTGAGTCCTATACTTTCCTGCGTGCTCTGAATCATGCGGAAACTGAAACGTGTGTCATTGCCGAGCGTGAGTATCTGCGTCTGCTCGGAGCAGGCTGTCAGACTCCAGTTGGAGCTCACACCTGGATCATCGGAGATACACTGCACATGGCTGTGCGCGTTTTTGATGAAGCCGATCTGTCGTCTGCACCCAAGGAATTCGAAATTAGCGGTCCAGCCAACGAGCCCAAGCAGCTGGCGGCGAGATTGGCGGGGCTTCTGAAGGGCTGAGTTGAGGTATAATTCAGCAGTTCAGGGCAATTCAGCAGACTAGGGTGAGACCTAGAGGGCCTTTGCTCAGCCGCAGACAGACGAGGCTGTGAGCTTTTAAGGGAAGACATGAGGCTCCGGGGATCAGGGGTGGTTGATCCGTCGGGAAGGCCTGGTTTAGAGACGTGTCATAGACAAGTTGCCAGTGGCTGTCTTCGGAGCCTGGGATGACGAACTTTTGCGGTAAATCGCCACGATTGAACAGGAAGACCAGCGGGGCTGCTGCTGCTAGGAGAGCTCCAAACAGAGTACGCTTGGGATCGTGCCACTCATCATGGCAGAGCAGGCTGCCATTTCCCTCTAGCCAGGCGACATCAGGCATGCCGCTGACGAGGCTGAAGGCACCATCGAAAAAGTGCGTCCGCCGTAATTCCGGGGTGCTCTGGCGCAGGGCGATGACCTGCCGAGTGAAGGTGAGCATGTCTGCATCACATTGGGACCAGTCGATCCAGCTCAGCTCATTGTCCTGACAATAGGCGTTATTATTGCCTTTTTGACTACGTCCACGCTCGTCCCCTGCATTGATGAAGGGAACGCCAATGGAGGTCATGAGTGTGGCCAATAGGCTACGGCGAAGTCT
>JAPLUM010000862.1 GCA_026397605.1 Verrucomicrobiota bacterium
GCTCTCGAATTGTTTCGTTGCTGTGCTTCGTCGCTGCCGCCATAGGCAATCTCTTCGCACGCGAGGCTCAAAGGTACAGTGACAATTTTGTCACTTTCGTATTCCGCAAACTTTAGAATCATTCTCGGAACACATCTGGCGCGGCGTTTGCCAAAGATGATGTCGCCCTTCCGAAAGCGCAGCTTGCCACCGATGACATCGCTGCCCTTCCCCCAGCGCCGGATGTGCAGGCACTGCGGGTCCAGATGCTCCAGCCCCACATAAATCTCCTCCTGCGCATCCTTGGGCTCCGCCCGCTCCCCGATGCTCTCCGCAAACTCCCCAAACGCCATGCGCTTCCACCCCGTGCGGTCGAAGAGCGGGAGCGTGGCCCAGGCGGGGTTGGGCTTCAGGGTAGAAAGTTTGGGAACCACGGATGACATGGATTTCACGGATTTGGTTGACCAGCTCCCGGCAGGTTGGTAACGGTCAATTCATCAAGTCGATTCATGGGGACAGACGATGACAAAGCCAAAGTTCGGGCATTCAGCCAAGAGAGTTTGGTTTTCAGTTTTTGATTCAAAACTCCAAGTGAAACCTTGGCATTTTCAGTATTCCGAAAGGTATCATCCTCCAGCCACAGAATGATGGAGAGGGGCTTATTTTTCCCCAAAGCAGCCATTAGCGTCTCGGATGGAAACTCAGAAACGGGTTTTCGGGCCGCTCCAACAAGCGCCGCCACAGTGTCTCGGGCCTTAGCGGCAACCTCCGTAGCCAACTCATCTCCCAACCTTCCTTTGTTTGCAATTCTGTGGCCACGAAAATCCTTCACCTCCAACAGGAGCAGCCCGGTATGTTGATGCAGTCCCACAACGTCCACGGCCTTTGCCGATTGGGCGAGCCCATCCACCTCGCCCTGCAGCTTGATTGCCTCCTTGCGATAAAATTCGCTGTCATCATATTTGAACGCAACTGTCCAGCGGTCCCCAAAAACAAAACGCTGATTCTCGACATCAAGAGGTGTTGGCATACTATGCTGACGTGGATTGGGTTTTCTCAAATAGGCTGCCCTCATAGTCGTAGAGGGCGGCGTATTCCGCGAGGATGGGGTTGTCCTGAAGGTCCGCCAGCTTGCTGCCGCTACTCACGGAGACGCCTTTTTCGTCGGAGCCCCGACGGGCGAGCCCGAAAAACTTCACTTCGCACTGCTGGTCATCTGGGATCTGCTTTGGATACTCAGAGGCGAGTGAAAGTCGGGTGGTGAGTAGGTAGTCATGGCTGACGACAAAGACCTGAATGCCCTGATTGGCGAGACGCAGCAGGGTATCCGAAAGCTGCACAACCATCTTGGGATTGAGGTTGGCCTCGGGTTCGTCCCAGAAAAGGAAGCCGTTCTTGGTCAGCGTGCCATTGACGATGAGTTGGGCCAATGCAGCCAGCTTTCGCCAGCCTTCAGAGAGGAGGTGAGCTTCAATACTGCCATCTGAGCCGGTGACGTAGAACCGACCACCTTCGAGAGTGACCTTGCCGCGGATTTCTTCTTCCAGGGGCTTTACCAAAGCGTCCAGCATTCCATCACGAGCACCACGGAGTTGCTTCTCGCTCAGAGATAGACAGATGTCGCGAAACGTCTCGTCAAAGGATAGCTCCCTCTTCTCATACGCGGCAACGAATCCTTCGAAGAGAGCAAGAACCTCGCGTGAGGGAAGGAAGGCAGCTTCCTGGAGTGCGCCGACATTGCTCTTGGCCTCGCTGATCTTATCAAGCGAGCTGAGCTTGAAGCCACACTTCTGGCCATCGGTGAACTCGGCCCTGATATCTGCGCTTCTGCCTTGGCCAGCGCCGCGCTGGACCAGACGTCCAATCCGGTCATTATCCGGGCGAAAGACTCCCGCCAGCTTGCTGGCCAGCCGGTTCTCCAGCTTTTCCGCTTCAAGCGCACTCCCATTGCTGTGGGTCTCGCCACACTCCTTCACGAGGGTGTAGAGCAGCTTGAGCAGGTGAGATTTGCCGCAGCCATTCCTGCCGATGAAGACATTGATGCCGGGTGAGAACTCGAGAGTTTCATCTGAGAACAGCCCAAACTTCTTGATGGAAGCCGATTTCAGGATCGCTGGCCCGTTGGGATGATTGTTTTGCTTCTTACTCATAAGATTCAATGTGCCATTTTGGTTGGCAGTAAAATTGAAAGGGATGCGCGAACAAGCGAGGAACTTTTCAGCCAACCATCAATCGCATCCGGCAATGCTGTTGTGGCCGACTCGGCGGCGGCATCCGTCTGCGCCTGCGTTTCCCCGCCGATATACAGAGGGATGCTCAGATTCCCCTCCTTCGCCCGGATTTCCTCGATGGGCACAACGCGGGTGAAGCCAGGCTCGTCTTTGAAGTCCTGATAGGCGCGAACGACGCGCTGGAGGTGCTCGTCGGTGAGGAAGCTCTGGGCGCGTTCGCGGGTGACTTCGTTCACCGCGTTGATGAAGAGGATCTTCCCGCGCCGCGCTTTCGGCTTCTGCGTGCGGCAGACGACGACGCAGGCTTCCATGGGCGAGTTGTAGAAGAGGTTCGGGCCGAGGCCGAGGACGCACTCGATGAGGTCGGCCTCGATGAGCTTGCGGCGCATGTCCGCCTCCTCCTGCCGGAAGAGGACGCCGTGGGGCCAGAGGACGGCGCAGCGCCCCGTCTTGTGCTTGAGGCTTTGCAGGATGTGCTGCTGGAAGGCGTAGTCGGCGCGGCCCTGTGGCGGGACGCCGAAGACATTGCGCCCCCAGGGGTCGGCGGCGAAGGCTTCGCGGTTCCACTGCTTGATGGAGTAGGGCGGATTGGCCAGCACGACATCGAAGCGCTGGAGGCGGTCGCCTTCGACGAGCTTCGGCTCGGCTAGGGTGTCGCCGCGCTCGATGCGGAAGTCCTCGATGCCGTGGAGGAAACAGTTCATCCGAGCGATGGAGGAGGTCATGAGGTTTCGCTCCTGGCCGTAGAGCTTCACATTCCGCCATTCCTTCTTTTGATTCCGCAGATGGGCGATGCAGGAGAGCAACATGCCACCGGAGCCGCAGGTGGGATCATAGACGGACTCGCCGGGCTGCACGTCGAGCATCTCGGTCATTAGGTGGACGACGGTGCGGTTCGTGTAGAACTCGGCGGCGGTGTGGCCGGAGTCGTCGGCGAACTTCTTGATGAGATACTCGTAGCCCTGGCCCAGCTCGTCCTCGGGCAGGTTGGCGACGGTGAGTTCCAGCGTGGAGAAGTGCTCGACGAGGTCGCGCAGCATGGCATCGGACAGGCGGTCCTTGTTCGTCCACTGCGCATCGCCAAAGATGCCGAAGAGCTTGTCGGGGTTGGCAGTCTCGATGGCCCGCATGGCCTGCTGCAAGCCCCGGCCCACATCCCGGCTGACCTTCCGAATCTCACTCCAGTGCGCGTCTGCCGGCACCTGGAAGCGGTGGTTCTCCGGGAACAGTGCAAAGTCCTGATCCCCGCCCGACTCCCGCAGCGCGGTGACGGTCTCCTCATCGAAGACATCGCACAGCCGCTTGAAGAATAGCAGCGGGAAGATGAACTGCTTGTAGTCACCCGCATCAATCGTCCCCCGCAGGAGCACGGCGGCACCCCAGAGGTAAGATTCGAGGTTTTGTTGGGTGATGCGGGTCATGAGTCTTCCTCCATGAACGCTGAGTCCCAAAATAGGGGTTCGGGATCATCCGCCAAGTGATCAAACTCGTGGTCGTAATCCGTGCTGAAATGCACAGAGTCACCTTGATCGCTGACATCGCGGGCAAATGATGACAAAACATCCTGTAGAACCCATTCGTCGAGTCCTGTCTGTTCTGTCTCGTCCACTGTCCAATCCACGGACGACTCGTGATCCCAGCCCGTGCCAGAATTGAAGGCCTCGGTGGTATCGAGCGTAATCCCCTCACGCCCGATGGTGATAGTCTTCATTCCCCACGACTCATCGTAATCAACCTTCCAACTCAGTTGGATTGGGAACTGGTCGATGGCATTTGGAAGTTGCTGCACGGCCCTGAGAAACAACGCACCCAGCAAAAGCGAGTGAGGCGTCTGGTCGGATCGTGCCAGAACTGCGCGGCAAGCCTTCTCCAACGATGTTTTGACGTATTCTTGGGACGATGTGAGCGCGAGACGCGTGGTAGCATCATCATCGTCTGTTTCAAACGATTCATCCTCATCTTCCTCGTCGTCACTTTCTTCAATGAGCTCGGACGGTCCCGAGGCGAAATATTCCATCGCTGATTCAAGCAAGGCATCCGCTTCTGTTTCGGTATGACCAGCCGCTGAACAGATTTGAAACAATGCTGGCCCCCAGCGGCGTTCGACGAGCTCGGCGAGCTTTTGTGGATGGCTCTTCGCGCGTGCTTCAGGTGTCAGGTAGGGCAGCAGATGGCAATACGCCAGACACTGGAGACCCATGAAATGGCGCGAGAGGAAGTAGAGCCAGAAAGGGAACTGCGCATCGAGCGCATAGACGTAGTTTCTGACCTCCGGGATCTCGAAAAGCTCCTCCCTCGTATTTTCGTAGCCGCTGAACGAAACATCTACGTTGAGCATGTTAGCTCTGATGTTCTCCCGATTGGAGATCAGATGCTTGAGCGTCGTCAGCGGGCCGGTGATGTCCTGGCGCATCACTTCATCGCGGCTGATGACGATTAACAAAGGTCCAAAAGCAGTTCGGTTCATACAAGCAAGCCCTCCCGTTTGAGTATTCCCACCAGCCTCTCCTCCGCCGAAAACGCTGCCTCCGCGCTCTCACGCAGCCTTTTCATCGCCTCTTCCACGGTGAGCACTTCACTCGTGACCT
>JAPLUM010000548.1 GCA_026397605.1 Verrucomicrobiota bacterium
AAAAAAACACCCGTCAATGCAGGTATCGGCAAGGTGGATGCCAACGGCTTTGCCAAAGTCGAGTTCAAGCCGACGGTCGATGTCCAGCAAGCGGATAAATTCGCCCTCAGTGTAGAGGAAAAGGGTGGCGTGCCGGAGAATAAGGGGCCGATCATTCTGTTGAGTCAGTAGCTCGAGGTAGAAGAGAGGTTGCGGAAAGAGGGATCACAGCGCACCATCGGACGATGACCGAGCCTGAGCTGATTTCCTTTAACACTGACGACCATTTTATGCGTGAAGCCCTGCGGCAGGCACGCAAAGCGGCGCGCCAGGATGAGGTGCCGATCGGGGCGGTGATTGTCCATCAGGGCACGATCATCGCTCGGGCTTGGAATCAGGTGGAGACGCTGAAAGATGCTACGGCTCACGCCGAGATGCTAGCTTTGACCCAAGCCGAAAGCGCTATGGGTGACTGGCGGCTCAATGAGTGTGACCTTTATGTGACCAAGGAGCCCTGCCCCATGTGTGCAGGAGCCATCGTGCATTGTCGTGTGAGACGCGTGATCTTTGGCTGCCCAGATGTGAAAGGCGGCGCTGCGGGTGGTTTTTGGAATCTGCTCCAGGCCCCGAATCTTAATCACAGCTGCGAGATCACCTCGGGCGTGCTGGGAGATGAGTGTGTGCATGTGCTGAAGGAGTTCTTTGCCGAGGCGCGGAAGCGCAAGCAAGACGGGCAGGCTCATGTCAAAGGAGCTGCAAACCTGCTACAAAATGGAAATGCCACGATTTTTGATGGCCCCTGATGCGTTTATTTAGAGATATGATTTTCCTCAGCACCCGCTTTCCCCCTTTTACAATCTCATGATTTTCTCACTTACCTCCCGCATCATGCGCACCGTTGACCCTCTTTGCCTAGCGAAGGTCGGCTGGAATTTTGGCTACAAGGGCGCGCGCTCTGTGCTGCTGTTCAAGAAGCGGATGGAGAAAGGCGAGTTCTTCCCGCCATTCCTTTACATCTCCATTCTCAACTCCTGCAACCTACGCTGCCAGGGCTGCTGGGTGGACGTGGATAAGCCGCGTGAAGCCATCAAACTTGATGAACTCAATAAGATCGTCAACGACGCCAAACGCCACGGCAATTCCTTCTTCGGGATCTTGGGCGGAGAGCCTTTCATGCATCCTGAATTGTTCGACTTTTTGGCGATGCATCCCGACTGCTATTTCCAAATTTTCACCAATGGCCAATTCATCACGGAGAAAGCGGCTCAAACTCTGCGCAAACTTGGCAATGCTACGCCGCTGGTGAGTGTGGAGGGGAATAGCACCGTCAGCGATGAACGGCGTGGTAATAAAGACGTGCTGAATCGCACGCTGCGCGGTCTGCAAAATTGCTTGAATGCCAAGCTACTCACCGGTGTGGCTACGAGTCTGTGTCAGACAAATATTGATGACCTCTTGAATCGTGAGTGGCTGCAAAAGCTCATTGATATGGGCGTCCATTACACCTGGTATCACACCTACCGTCCGGTCGGGCCGAAGATCAATGATCAGCTTGCACTGACCCCCGATCAGATCACGCAGGTGCGCCGCTTTGTCACCGACATGCGCGCAGAGATGCCGATTGCGATTGTAGATGCTTATTACGATCACAATGGCAAAGCACTCTGCCCGATGGCTACAGGCATTAGTCATCACATTGGCCCTACGGGTGGGCTTGAGCCATGCCCTATCATCCAATTTGCCACGGAGAACATCCGCACGGATCGGGATCTTTATGATGTCTTCACGCAGTCTGCTTTCCTGAAGGATTTCCGCGAGACCGCAGCGCAGCATACGCGCGGTTGCATCGTCTTAGAGCGTCCTGATCTGGTGAAGGAGCTGGCACTGCGCCATGGTGCCAAAGACACCACCATCCGCCAGACGGCCATGGCAGAGACTGAGGCGATGAAGCCGCGCACCAGCCAGTGGCGTGCCGAGGAAGAGATCCCCGAAAAACACTGGATGTATAAGGTGGCCAAGCGCTACTTTTACCATGACTTCGGTGTTTATAAGCAGCTCGATCCGAAGGCTAAATCGCCAACCCAATAACCACCCGTTTTTTTGTTGATACCCATGCCCGATAGTCCGCCCACGCTACTCTACTGCCGCTGTGCTTATGCTCAGGTGGTCCCCAGTGGAGTTAAAAATGAAGTCCTTCAGCGTCTCTGTGATGCTGGGGTGAATTTTGAAACGGTATCCGACCTCTGCGAGATGGCAGCCCACCGTGATCCACGTCTGGCTGCGCTTTCCCAGTGCTCGTCCCTGCGAATCGCTGCCTGTTATCCACGTGCGGTGAAGGGGCTGTTCCATCAGGCAGGCTCACCTCTGTCAGCGGATGCAGCTATTTTAAACATGCGCAATCAGTCCGCGGAAGAAATCGTCGGACAGATGCTCGGCACGGTGCCCGTTTCGTCCATGGAAGAATCCCAGTCATGATCACTCACATTCATCGTCCTCTCCGCGTAGTGCTTTACGAAGGCCAAGGCGCTATCCCGCTCAATGCTGAAGCCCGCGCCAAAGTCATGGCTGCCCTTTTAGACAAAGGTTATGCCGTCACACGCGCCGCCACGGGAGCTCCCGCCATGCCGCATGATGACCGCAATCTCCTGCTGCTCGGTTCTTTCCCAGAGCAAAAAGCGCCGGAGATCGAAGATGCGCAAGGCCAGATCAAGATCGATACACGTGACATCACTGGCCTAGCCGCTGAGGACATCGTTTCGCTGGTGGAAAAGACGCGCGGTGACAAGCCCATGAACGAGCCTGGCAAATGGAAGCCTTGGTTCCCGGTGATCGACTATTCCCGCTGCACCAACTGCATGCAGTGCCTGAGCTTCTGCCTCTTCGACGTCTATGGCGTCAGTGAGGACAACAAGATTCAGGTGCAGAACAACGACAACTGCAAAACCAACTGTCCGGCCTGCTCCCGTGTCTGTCCTGAGGTGGCCATCATGTTCCCAAAGTATCAAGCAGGTCCGATCAATGGGGACGAGATCAACGAAGCTGAGGCAGGTCGCGAGAAGATCAAAGTGGACATTTCCTCCCTTCTCGGCGGCGACATCTACTCCGCACTGAAAGATCGCAGCGCTGCCGCGAAGAGCCGCTTTGGCAAAGAGCGCAGCCCAGACAAAGCACTGGATGAGCGTAAAAAATGCCTCACCAAGCTCGTCAGCGATGGCTTTATCCCTGCCGATGTCCTGGCCTCGCTGCCGTCTCCTGATGAGATTTTACGGAAAGCCGAAGTGGCCAAAGCCCGCGCTGCCACAGCTCTGGCGAATATCGCGAGTCAAGGATAGCCTCA
Organism: Verrucomicrobiota bacterium; assembly: GCA_026397605.1. Classification (GTDB taxonomy): domain Bacteria; phylum Verrucomicrobiota; class Verrucomicrobiia; order Verrucomicrobiales; family Verrucomicrobiaceae; genus Prosthecobacter. Next base: position 3,317 of record JAPLUM010000548.1, read on the forward strand.
TTTCATGACGATGAGGCCGCGAGAAAAGTCTGCCACAGTGAGGCAGACTGGGACTTGAACACCAGGTGCAAGGGTCAGCGGAGGGTCCTCTTCATTGATGAAGGCCATGATGATCTTTCCATTGGGCAGGGCGGCATGCCAGGTGCGGTGGCTGTGTTGGCTCTGAATGATAACGTGGGTATCGACAGTTTCGGGGATCTCAAATCTCATGGGGCTCGCTGGGCTTTTTTGATGGTGGGACGTGCGTCTCTGGGATTGGCGGCCCAGTCTAGGTTAGCCGTCTGAAGCTGGCTGCGCATGATGAACATGTCCACAGCCCTTTGCAGCACGAGGTCCCGCGGAGCATCCTTATCGGCTTCCGCCGTCTGGCCCGCACTACGGCGGATGTAGTCGTCGAGTTCTGGGTGCTTGCCTGCTACGAGGGCTGATTCGTTGTAGCGTGGCTTAGGTTTATCAAAGGCGCTGTCTTTCGCTGATGGCTGACTTTCAGCATGATCAAAGAGCAGGCGCTTGGTGCGCGACGGCAGGCTGATCGGGTGATCGGGCTGGAGGCCTTTTTTAAACAGGGAACGGTCATCTGGCAGGAGCATCTCTGCGCGGGCAAAGCGGAGGATCCATTGGTCATCCAGCGGCAGGCTTTCATATTGCACGCTGGCTCCACGCGTGGCTGTTCCGATGAGGATGGCCTGCTTTCTTTGATGCAGCGCGGCGGCGATGGTCTCGCCTAGATTGCCTGTTTCTTCATCCACGAGCACCAGCATGGGGTGGGTCCAAAGGCTGGCACGATGGCTAATGAAAAGTTGAGCATCGTCCCTGCCCACCTGCTTTAGCTTAAACATGACTTCGCCTTCGGGTATGAAGCACTCCAGCATCGTGGCGGCGGTGAGGAATTCTCCAGGTGCGGCAGCGCTGCGCAGATCGAGAATGAGCTGGGTGATACCTGAATCACGGAACTCACGCAACTTCGTTTCAAAAAGAGCAGGCTCACTTTCCGTAAAAGCCAAAGGACGCAGGTAGGCGACTTCAGGGGTCAGAAATTCTGCAAGCACGCCGCTTTTCATGGCTGGGCGCTGGGCTTCCACCTTGGTAAGCAACTCAGCACCGAGATCAAGGCGCTGGAGGAGGCCCTGCATGGCAGCGCGATTCAGTTCGTTAAAATCAAGCTCGGTGCTGCGAATGTAATCACTGCGCAGGATCTGAAAAGCTGATTGAATGGCTGCCTGAGAGATGTGATCAAGCTCTTCCTTTTCGGTCGCAAAAGCCGAAAGAGAAGTGGCCATGCAGCTCAGGATTGATAGCAGGATTTTCATTCGGCTTTTTGATGCAGATGATTGAGCGCATGGACAGTGCCAAAAGCCGTCTGCCAGCCAAAATGATCGGTGATGGCAGCACTGATGTAGCCTTTGGCCTGGGTGACAGCATCCAGCAGGCTCAGGCCCTGGGCCAGTCCTGTGCTAATGCTTGCAGAGTAGGTGCAGCCTGTACCATGCGTCTGCACACCGGGTGTGCGGTCGGCCTCCAGCCAGTAGAGGCCGTCGTCGGTGCAGAGCACATCGGCAGCGGAGTCATCCTCCAGATGGCCACCTTTGACTAAAAGACTGGTCTGATATTTCTGCGCCAGCTCCCAGGCGCAGGCGGCCATTTCTTCCCGATTGGTCACTGGCTGCCCCCAGAGGACAGCGGCCTCATCCATGTTCGGCGTGATGAGTGTGGCCAGTGGCAGTAGCAGGGTCTGGATGGCCGTTATGGCATCATCCAGCATGAGCTTACCACCACCCGTGGCGACCATGACGGGATCGACGACGAGGGGAATCTCTCCAGCATGATCACGCCAGGCTTGAACCACGGCTTCGACTTGGGCGGCTCCGCCGAGCATTCCCGTCTTGGCCGCACGGATGGGAAAGGCGGCAAAGAGCACACGGATCTGATCCGCGATGATCTCAGGATCCAGCAGTCGCAGCAT
>JAPLUM010000245.1 GCA_026397605.1 Verrucomicrobiota bacterium
CGCAGAAGTTCTGGAAGCTGCTCACTGCGACGCTGGCAGCTCTGCCATAGCAAGCCACAAGATCTTCTTTTTGAAGCATCAGTGCTACTTGAAAGTAGGGCAACCCACGGTCAAACGAAGGGCGCACCATGAGCGGATTCACCGGAACCTTAAACCCCCAGCAAAGACAAGCGGCCACGCATATTCATGGCCCGCTACTGATCCTAGCTGGAGCAGGCACAGGGAAAACCCGCGTGGTCACCGCACGCGTGGCTTTCATGATCAATGAGGGCATCAAAGCAGAGCATATTTTGGCTGTTACCTTCACCAATAAGGCCGCAGCTGAGATGCGTGAACGAGTGAAGGATATGTGCCGCGATGGCCAGGGGAAAAAGGTCATCGTGGGCACCTTCCATGCTTTTTGCGCCAAGCTACTCCGAGAGTTTGCCGAGCACGTCGGCTATAAAAAGAACTTTGTCATTTACTCTGCCGCTGAGCAGGTGAGCCTCATCAAACGCGTGCTCAAAGGCCTGCTGATTAAAGAGGAAACCATGGACCCTCAAAAGGCCCTGGCCCGAATCAGCAAGGCCAAAAACAATGGCGAAGAAGTCGGCGACCCGACCATGGATCTTTATGCAGCCGTGGCTGAAAAATACGCCAATGAGATGCGCGCACTCAACGTCATGGACTTTGACGACCTGCTCTGCCTGGGCGTCAAACTGCTCGAAGAAAACGGCGTCGTTAGGGCGACTCTGCATCAGCGGCATCGCTACGTGACGGTGGATGAATTTCAAGACACCAACTCGCTGCAAATGCGTCTACTCCGAGCCTTGGTGCCAGCCCCTTACAATGTCTGCGTGGTGGGTGATGACGATCAATCCATCTATGGCTGGCGAGGTGCCGAGATCACCAATATCACTGAGTTTGAGAACTTCTTCCCCAACCCCACAGTGGTAAAACTGGAAGAGAATTATCGCTCCACGACAGCTATTCTGCACACCGCCAATAGCCTGATTAAACACAACGTCGGACGCCGAGAGAAGCAACTTTGGAGTCGGAACGCCAACATCGATCCCGTGCGTCTCGTCGTGGTTGAGGATGATGCTGAAGAGGCCGAGATGATTGCTAAAGAGATCGAGGCCGGTTTTTATAACAACAAGGAGCCCTGGGAATCCTACGCGGTACTCTTCCGCACCAATGATCAGAGCCGCATTCTCGAACAGGCGTTCCGCGCCAAAAAAATCACCTATCGTGTCGTCGGTGCCCGCAGCTTCTTTGATAGGCGAGAGGTTAAGGATATTCTTTCCTACCTGACCATTCTGCACAATCCGCATCCGCAGAGCGAGTTCCTCCGCAGCACAGACGCGTGCTTCCGCCCCGTCGATATGAAAACCGCGCCCGACGGCACGCTCTTCATCTGCGACATGTATCGCGGCATCATCCAGGAGGGCAATTGGACCAAAGAAGGCAGCGCTGTGCGCAGCTTCACGGAGCTCATTTGTAAATATGCCAGCTCTGCCAGCGCTCAAGGCACAGACCTAGTGACGTTGACTGAGGCCTTGATCAAAGAAGTGGAGTACATGGAGTACCTGCAAAAGATGGCCAAAAAGCCCGAGGAATACAATGCCTGGGAAAATGGCCTCTCACTCTTCCTCACCCAGATCGCTAACTTCCAAGAAAACAATAAAACGGAGGGCCTCGGCGGCTTCATCGACTCAGTCACCCTCAATGATGAGCGGGAAGACAAGGACGACATCGAAAAGAAAAAGGGTGTCTGTTTGATCACCCTTCATGCCAGTAAAGGCCTGGAGTTTCCCATCGTGTATCTACCGGGCATCGAGCAGGGCATCATGCCGCATAAACGTAGTTTTGAAGAAGGACGCGTGGATGAAGAACGCCGACTTTTTTACGTCGGCATCACCCGTGCGCGGCAGAAGCTGACCATGAGCTTTGTGCGTTTCCGTACCAAGTGGGGACAAAAACAGAGCAGTCTGCCTAGCGCCTTCCTCAACGAACTTGATCGCACTCATGTAGATGAGATGGACTACACCATGCACATGAAGGAGACACCCAGCCAAGAAGAGAACACCAACTTCTTCGCCAACCTCAAAGCGATGATGGCTAAAGAGTAGAATCAGGCCAAGACCTGCTTCACCACATTCCCGTGGATGTCCGTCAGACGATAGTCGCGCCCTTGGAAACGATAGGTGAGGCGCTCATGCTCCACGCCGAGCAGGTGCATGATGGTGGCATTCAGATCGTGAATATGAACGGGATCTTTGACGATGTTGTAGCTGTAGTCGTCTGTTTCGCCAAAGGTCATGCCTTTTTTCACACCGGCTCCGGCCATGAAGATGGAGAAAGCGCGCGGATGGTGATCGCGACCATAATTCGTCTCCGTCAGTGCCCCTTGGCTGTAGATCGTGCGGCCAAATTCGCCACCCCAGACGATTAGGGTGTCATCCAACAGACCACGCTGCTTCAGGTCCATGATGAGGGCTGCTGTTGCTTGGTCCGTATCGTTGATTTGACCCTGGATGGCTTTTGGCAGGCCACCGTGATGATCCCAGCCCATGTGAAAGAGCTGAATGCAGCGCACATCCCGCTCTGCTAAGCGGCGCGCCAAAAGACAGTTCGCCGCATACGTGCCGGGCTTCTTCACATCAGGACCATACATGTCCAGAATATGCTGCGGCTCTTTGGAGATGTCTGCCAGTTCGGGCACACTCGTCTGCATACGGAAAGCCATCTCGTATTGAGCGATGCGGGCCGTCGTCTCAGGATCACCGAAAGCGGTGTGATCCCGCTGATTCAAAGCGGCCAGTTCATCCAGCATCCCACGACGCAGCTCACGCGTGACGCCATTTGGATTGGAGAGATACAGCACAGGATCACCCTTATTACGGAATTTTACACCCTGATGCTGTGTGGGAAGAAAGCCACTGCTCCAGAGGCGGTCATACAGCGGCTGATCATCTGGGCGACCTGTGCCAAACGACGTCATCACGACATAAGCCGGCATATCGACATTCGCACTGCCCAGACCGTAACTAAGCCATGAACCGATGCTGGGCCGACCTGCAAGCTGACTGCCCGTCTGACAAAAAGTGATGGCTGGATCATGATTGATCGCCTCCGTATGCATGGAACGGATGACGCATAATTCATCGGCCACCTTGGGCAGATGTTTCCACAAATCACTCAGCCAAATGCCACCCTTACCGTGCTGCGCAAAATTAAAGATCGAAGGTGCTACGGGAAAGGCTTTTTGGCCTGAGGTCATCGTCGTCAGGCGCTGTCCCTTGCGGATGGACTCCGGCAGATCTTTCCCGCGTTGCGCCAGCATCTGCGGCTTTGGATCAAAGAGATCCATCTGCGAAGGTGCTCCTGATTGGAAAAGATAGATCACCCGCTTCGCCTTCGGTGCGTGATGCAGATTCGAGGTGCCCCCCGCCATAAGCGAACCCAGCGCCGTCGAGCTAAGTGCAGCAGCGCTGTTGCGGAGGAACAAGCGACGATTGAGGGCATCTTGAAAAGCAGTGGGGGAGGTCATGCGGTAGTCTTAGAATAGTTAGCTCACAAAAGCCGAAATCTTACAAACTAATTCACTACGTCCAGCCTCTCATACTCCGCGAGCGTTGGCTCCATGGCGCGCAGGGCGGTGGCCCAGAAGTCGGGGGAGGTGAGGTCGGCGCCAAGGGTTTCGCGGGCGACTTGCTCACAACTGGCGCTACCGGTGGCCGAGAGGAAGGCTTCGTATTTTGGCAGGAAGGCGGGGCCTTCGGCTTTGAAACGGGCAAAGAGGGCCTGACTGAGTAAGTAACCGAAGACGTAAGGGAAATTGTAGAATGAAACGCCAGTGATGAAGAAGTGCATCTTGGAGGCCCAAAACATGGGATCAGCACCATCGGGCAGCAGGGTATCACCATACCATTTGACCTGGGCTTCCGTCATCAGCTCGCGGAGTCGAGAGACGGAGACTTCACCTGAAGTGCGTTCGGTGTAGAAGGCTTTTTCGAATTCGTAACGCATCGGTATATTGAGGAGATAGGCATGAGCACGGAGCATTTCCTGATCGAGCAAATAGGCCTTCATCGGCGCAGCGAGAGCGGGGTCACTGAGTAACCCATCCAGCAGAATCATTTCACCAAAATTGGACGCGGTCTCCGCGAGCGTCATGGGGTAGTTGGAGGCCATGGAGCGCGCGGGACGCAGCACACAGCTGTGCCAGGCGTGACCTGCCTCATGGGCCAAAGTGACCATGTCATGCACGGTGCCATGCCAGGTCATATAGACGCGTTCTTCCCGCAGCATGGGGGAACCTGTGCAGAAGGCTCCAGGCCGCTTCCCTGCCCTGGGCTGAGCTTCGATCCAGCGCTTGGCCAGCATCTCGCGAAAGTAGTTGCCGAGTTTTGGATAGGCGGCAGTAAAGGCACGATCAACGGTGGCACAGGCATCGTCCCATGAGAGGGGCTTCTCATCTGGCGCGGCGATCTGAGGGGCCTCTAGGTCAAAGAAATGTAGAGCAGACGTGCCCTGCAACTTGGCAGCTACGAGGATGGCCCGACGTGGCAGCTCGATGTGGGTCTGGATGGCCTGCATCATGGCATCCAGCGACGCGCGGCTCATGCCACCATCAAACAAGGGAGAATCGAGAAAATGCGGGATGCCTCGACGCTGATACAAATTCAGTCGCGTCCCGGCGATGCCATTCAGACCTGCGGCAAGGGTGTCGGCATGATCGAGCCAGGGCTTTTGCCCCGCATGAAAAGAGGCCTCACGCAGGCGACGATCGGGGTCAGACATGAGTGCCCGGCGGCGGGCCATGGGCACTGACTCGGTGTGACCATCTGGAAAGGTCATGTCAAAGACCATCTTACCAGAAAGGGTATCGTAGAGCCTGCCCCAGGCATGCAGCCCATTCACGTTGAGATCGGCGGCGAGTGATTCTAAATCGGAGGGCATTTGATGATGCCCTTCTTCACGCATCCTATTCACGGCGTACTCAGCGCCAGCAAGCGCAGGAGCTTCTAGGACTTGGGCAAAATCGGCATCGCTCAGGGCGACCAGTGCACTTTGCAGACAAGCGCGCAGTTTACTAAAATCTGCCTCCACGGTAGAAATCCAGGATTCGTCACTCTTGACCGCCTCATCATTGGCATCATCTGCCGAGAGACAGCCCAGATAGGCTGAGAGGTGTCCCAGCCTTTCTGCGACTTTTTCCAGATCAGCGATCAGGACCACGATCTCTTCGACTCCCCGTCCCAGGGCCATGGCTCGGGAAAGGAGAGACTCCACATCCGCTATCAACCGTGTTTTAAAAGCGACATAATCAGGTGCAGCAAACGCGGTGAACCAGGAATCAAGAGACCAACGGTCGGGAGTTTGGGGAGAGGTGGCTGTCATGGAAGGGTAGAAAACTTATCCTAATCTGGCAGTCGTGTCAGCACTCAAGACAACAAATCTGAAAAGATGCTGAAGCCGCAGCGTGACAGAGCGCAGGACTGGCGTAATTTGATCACCCATGGCACTGCTCCGCGTCGAAAAACTCCAAGTCCACTTTCCCATCCACTCTGGCTGGGGGAAGCGTGATGTCGTCAAAGCGGTGGATGACGTCAGCTTTGAAATCCCCGAGGGAAAGACTCTAGGCCTAGTGGGAGAGAGCGGCAGCGGGAAGTCCACGGTCTCACGCACCTTACTCAAGCTACAAGCTCCTACGGGTGGGCGGGCCTACTATCGTGATCAGGATATCCTGGCCATGCCTGAGTCCAGCTTCCGCCCACTGCGCAGGGAAATGCAGATGATCTTTCAAGATCCCATCGGCTCCCTGAATCCGCGCATGACGATCGAGTCTATCTTGGCAGAACCGCAGAGCATTCATTTCAAAGATCAATCGCGCAGCCAATGGCGAGAGGTCTCAGTAGGATTACTGAAGCGTGTCGGACTGCCTGAGGACGCTCTGAATCGTTACCCTCATGAATTCAGCGGCGGCCAGCGCCAGCGTATCGGCATCGCCCGCGCTCTTGCCGTCAGGCCAAAGTTCCTCATCTGTGACGAGCCCGTGAGTGCGTTAGATGTCAGTGTGCAGGCCAGCATCCTGAATTTACTCAAAGACCTCCAGGACGAATTCGGGCTAACGTATCTCTTCATCGCCCATGACCTAGCTGTCGTGCGGCACATGAGTGACAGCATCATCGTGATGAATCGCGGTGTCGTGGTCGAAAGCGGCACCGCAGATGACGTCTGCGAGCGCCCCCAGCATGAGTACACCCGCAAGCTGCTCGCCTCTATCCCTGTTCTGGGCTAAGCCCCCCAACGTTCAATGACACCTCTTTTCAAAAAATTTCTCGGCATCAACTGGATCCTCATCATCACGATGGCGGGGCTGCTGACTTTTGGCGTTTATGCCATTTTTAATGCCTCCTCCTTCCGCACAGACTCGCCTCTGGGCTTGTTTACGAAATGGAAGGATCAAATCACTTGGATCGGCATCGGCCTACCCTTCCTTCTGGGCGCGGCTTTAGTGGACTACAAATGGATACGCTGGGCCTGCATCCCCGTCTATTTAGCAGGACTGGGTGGACTCATTTACCTGCAAATATTTGGGGTCGAAGTGAAGGGAAATAAGGCCTGGATCTACATCGCAGGTCAATCGATTCAGCCCTCACAGTTTGCCATCATGGCAGGCATCATCATGCTAGCGGTCGTCTTTGGCGAGCTGCCACGCATCTGGCCAGTGTTTCGGCGACCATGGTTACGCATCATGGTTGGCGGACTATTGGCAGGCATCCCTGCGGGCATGGTCATTAAGGAAGACCTTGGATCGGGTCTGGTCTGGGGACCTGTGTTTTTATCCATGCTGATCGCTGGCAGCATCCCTTTCCGCTACATCATCACCATGATTCTTAGCGCCCTGTGCGTGATCCCCATTCTCTACTTTTTCATTCTCAAACCCTACCAGCAGGCACGTATCGACACCACCTGGTATCTGCTCACCAATCAGCTCGAAAAAGTGGACACACGAGGAGATGGTTGGGTGCCGACCTATGTGCAGACGGCGGTAGCCTCAGCCGGCTTTGAGGGCAAAGGTCCACTCTCAGAAAAAGTCCCGGATCAGAGAACCATTCATCGCATGTTCTTCCCAGAAACAGAAGCGCACAGTGACTTTATCTTTGGTGTCATTTGTGAAGAATTCGGCTTCAGAGGAGCCATCCTGCTTTTATCGGGCATCGCCCTTCTTCTGCTTCAGTGCATTTTCATTGCCTTCTACTCTAGAGATCAAGTTGGGAGGTTACTCGTCGTCGGTATCACGGCCATGATCTTTGCCCACACCTTTCAGAATGCTGGCATGAATCTCAGCATGCTGCCCGTCATCGGCCTACCCATGCCGTTCATCAGCTACGGGGGCACGTTTATGATCGTCACCCTCTTTCTAATGGGCATGATTCAGAGTGTCTGGGTTCACCGGAACATTTCCGCGGTTAAAAAATCGACCGCAGGAGGCCGCGAAAGCCGCAATGATGAGGAGGATTGACGCAGCAAAGATTCATCTCGTGATCGAGAGTAGTTGATTGCGAAGGTAGGCAAGCGCACCTCCAGCAAGAAATCCGCACTTGGCAAAATAAGGCTCATGAATCATCAGGCCCAGGTTTGAGGTTGTAAGCGGTGCAGTTCCTCGCTTTGATAAAAACATGCTGGAAGTTCTCAATGTCTCC
>JAPLUM010000892.1 GCA_026397605.1 Verrucomicrobiota bacterium
TGCAGCCGGATGCACCGTAGTGGTGAAGGCACACCGTGCGCACCCCGGCACATCCGAGCTTGTCGGGAGCGCGGTGAATCGGGCTGTTGCATCCTGCGGGCTTCCTCCCGGCATCTTCTCCTACATCCATGGCAATGGTGCGGTCGTCGGCATGGCGATGGCTCGACATCCGGCCACGTCAGCGGTGGCTTTTACCGGCTCTCATGCCGCAGGTCGCGCCTTATATGATGCTGCTTCGGCCCGGCCCCGCCCCATCCCGGTCTTTGCCGAAATGAGCAGCCTAAACCCAGTCTTTTTGCTGCCCGGCGCACTCGCTGAGGGTGGTGAGAAACTTGCCCAAGGTCTGCTAGCCTCATGCACGCTCGGGATTGGTCAGTTCTGCACCAAGCCGGGACTGGTCTTCATGCTCAGGAGCGCAGATGCCGATGCTTTCCTGCAATCCCTCGGTGTCTTGGTTCGCAGCGCTCCCAGCGGCGTTATGCTCACATCCGGCATTCGCACGGCCTTCACAGAGCATCGGGATGCCATCATCCGTGTTCCCGGAGTCCGCCTGCTCGCTTCAGCGGAAGCCACGCCTGACGCTTTGGGCGCTCAGATTCAGCCCAGTGTGGCTGTCACCACCGCGCATGACTTTCTCGCGACGCCCACGCTGGCGACTGAGGCTTTTGGACCCTTCGCACTCGCCGTCTTGGCAGAGAGCGCAGACGAAATACTCGCCTGTGCCGCAGCTCTGGAAGGCCAACTCACCGCCACCATCCACGGCAACTCCGCCGACCTCACGAGTGCGCGGACGCTGCTCGCGCATCTCGAACAAAGGGCGGGGCGCATCGTCATCAATGCGTTCCCCACCGGCGTCGAAGTTTGCCATGCGATGAATCACGGTGGCCCGTATCCGGCCACCACGGATACCCGCTACACCTCCGTCGGCACCGCAGCCATGCTGCGCTTTGCCCGTCCCGTCTGCTATCAGGACATGCCAGACGACCTGCTCCCACCAGCGCTGCAAAACGCCAATCCTCTAACGATCCGACGCCTCCTCAATGGCGAATCCACCCCCGGCGAGGGTTGATCTCCAACCACTTTTCTTGCCACCATGAAAACCTCCACAGGCACCACGCTCATTACCAACGGCCAGCTCATTGACGGCACTGGCAAGGCCCCCGTCCCGAATGCCGCCGTCATCGTCACCGACGGATTCATCACTTACGCCGGACCTGCCGCTGATGCGCCGAAACTGCCGCCCGAAGCAGTAACCATCGACGCACGCGGCGGCACCATCATGCCGGGACTCATCGAGGCTCACATCCATCTCACCTACTTCAATGTCACCGAGTTGCAGGACCTCGATATCAAGTTCCCGGTCGAATACGTCACGCTGCAATCGGCGGTGAATGCAAAGACCGCGCTCGAATGCGGCTATACCTCGGCGCGCAGCGGCGGCTGTCTGCACAACATCGACGTGTGGATGAAGAAGGCCATTGAGGAGGACATGATTCCCGGCCCGCGCTTGAGCGCCAGCGGCCGCGAAATCTGCGGCGCGGGCGGTTTGATGGACTGGAACCCGGATTACCGGAAAATCGGCATGGAGGGCATTGTCTTCATCGTCAACGGCCCGGAGCAGGCTCGCACTGCCGTGCGCAAACTCGTCAAAGACGGCATCGAATGGGTGAAGACTTACCCCACCGGCGATGCGGCCTCGCCGGACATCAACGACCATCACACCCTGTGCATGACCTTCGATGAAATGAACGCTGTCGTGCAGACCTCGCACAACCACGGCCTCAAGGTCACCGGCCACTGCCGCGCCACCGAGGGCATCCTCAACGCGCTGAAGGCCGGTTACGACGCCATCGAGCACGGCACCTTCATGGATGACGAATGCCTCGAACTCCTGCTCAAGCGCAACGTGCCGATGTGCCCCGGCCTTGGTTTCGAGCTGTTCAGCGTTCAGCGCGGCAAAGACTTCGGCCTTTCACAGCGCGTCATTGATGGGCACCAGGAGACTCTCGAAGCGGGCGCGGAGAGCTGCCGCAAGGTGCTCAAAGCCGGCGGCACGATGGGCCTGGGCGGCGATTACGGCTTCGGCTGGACGCCACACGGCACCTACGCGCAGGAACTGACCTTCTTCGTAAACTACGTCGGCTTCAGCGCTCTCGACACGCTCAAGTGCGCCACGCTCGGCGGCGCGAAGATGATGGGACGCGAGCATGAACTCGGCACGCTCGAAGTCGGCAAGCTCGCGGATGTGCTCGTGGTGAATGGCGACGTGCTCAAGGACATCTCCATCATCGAAAACCGCGACAACCTCATCGCCGTGATGCAGGGCGGCATCATCAAGGCCGGACAACTTGCGAGAACCTTCCCCACCGTCGTGCAGCGCGAACCATGAGCAGCACGGCACTCCATTCCCGCAGTGAACCTTCACTGCGCTACACCGTGAGCGGCGCTGGGCAGCCGCTGCTGCTGCTCCACGGCGTCACGCGTTGTGGCGGGGACTGGGAGCCGCTGCTTCCTGCGCCCACCGCCGGATGGAAAGTGTTTACACTCGACCAGCGTGGACATGGTGGCTCAGCTCGGGCAGGGAGCTACCTCGTCACCGACTACATCGCGGACGTCGTGCGGTTCGTCCGGGATGAAATCGCCGCGCCGCTCGTCATCCTCGGTCATTCGCTCGGCGCGAGGGTCGCCGCTGGCGTTGCTGCGGAACTGCCGCAACTCGTGCGCGGAATCATCCTTGAAGACCCACCTTTCCACACCATGGGAAACCGCATCGCTGGTTCTGCATGGCAGGCGCAGTTCATCGGCATGAGGGACGCCGCGCGACTTGGCGGCAGCGTCCACGAAATCACCGGCGCGCTCGCGTACGCGCCCACGCCTCGCTGGCCTGGAGTGCGCAATGCCTCAGCCAACTCGACCCCGAGGTGCTCACGCCCGTGATCGAGGGCCGCTGGCTCGATGGTTTCGATGTCGCCGCTGTGCTCTCGCGCATCCGCTGCCCCGCGTTGCTGCTCCAGGCCGACCCAACCGTTGGCGGCGCACTCAACAATGCCGATGCCGATATTGCCGTGGCCGCGCTGCCCTCTTGCCAGTGCGTCCGTTTCCCCGGCACCGGCCATCAGCTTCATCGCGACCGCCCGCTGGCAGTGCTGCAATCGGTGCAGGACTTCGCCGCTTCATTCCATTTCCCAGATAACAAACCAACCACAGACCAACCATGAAAACCCATCCACTCACAGCACTCGGCCTTCTCACCGTCGCCATTTTCAGTGCCGCGCCCGCCACGCTCACCGCTGCCGATGCACCGTCCATCTTAGACCGCAAAAACCTCGCCGCGCTCTGGATCGTGCCTTACGACGCGAAGAAGCGCGGCCCCGAGGAACGGGCGCAGATGTTGCAGGAGCTTGGCGTGACGAAGCTCGCCTATGATTGGCGCGCCGAACACGTCCCGACTTTCAATGCCGAAATCGAGGCAATGCAGAAGCACGGCATCGAAATCACCGCGTGGTGGTATCCAGCACGGAATCCGCTAATCCTCGATGCCATCAAGAGCCACGGCATTCATCCGCAGCTCTGGGTTTGCGGCTCGCGCACCATCACAACGACGAACGATGCCGAGCGCATCGAAGCCGAGGCGGCACGCATCCGGCCCATCGCGGAGGATGCGGCAGCGCTCGGTTGCAAAGTGGGACTCTACAATCATCGCGAGCCATGGTTTGAGGAGCAGGATCATCAAATCGCCATCATCGAGCGGCTGAAGCGCGATGGCATCACGAACGTCGGCATCGTGTTCAATTTCCACCACTGGCGCGGCTCGCTGGCCGAGTTCCCCGCGTTGTTCAAACGCATCCAGCGCTACCTGATCGCGGTGAATCTCAACGGCATGAGGGCCGACACCACGCAATATCCCGGCGTGCGCTACATCGGCTCCGATGAGTCCGAGCTGGGGATGATCCGGGTCGTCGAAGCCAGCGGCTGGCGCGGCCCCGTCGGCATCATCCACGAACGCGGCAACCTCGACGCTGCCGAAGGCCTCAAGGGTAACCTGCAAGGCCTTGAGTGGGTTCAAAAGGAATTGCATCAGCCCGGCTCAGGCGGACCAAAGCCCCAGGAGCTCGCGCCCCCCGCCAAAGTGCAGCCCAAGCCTGCGTCCTCCCCGAATCCGCAACCCGACACGAAGAACTTCAAGTGAGGCACGCACTCATCACTGAACCCCTTGATCCCCATTGCCGCTGCGAGGCGGACGTGGACTAGTCGAAAAAGGGAATACCAACCAGTCACAGTAGAAACGTCCAATACCATGAAACACACCCTCACACTCCTCACCGCCCTGTTGCTCGCTCCTCTGGCCGCGCTCAACGCCGCTCAGGCGTCGAAGCCCGCGAGCAAACCCAACATCCTTCTCATCCTCGCCGATGACATGGGCTGGGGGGACATGCGCTGTCATGGCAATGACAAGATCGATACGCCTGCGCTCGACCGGCTCAAGACGCAGAGCGTGGAGTTGGACCACTTCTATGTCAGCCCAGCCTGCTCGCCCACGCGCGCTTCGTTGCTGTCAGGCCGCCATCATTTGCGTCTGCGAGTCATCAGCACCACCGGTGGGTTGGAGGTGATGCACGGCGAGGAATTCACCATTGCGGAGGCTCTGAAGTCTGCGGGCTATGCCACAGGTTGCTTTGGCAAGTGGCACAACGGGTCGAATCATCCATCCACGGCCCGCGGGCAGGGCTTTGACGAGTTCTTCGGCTTTAGCGGCGGTTTTTTTCCGAACTATTTCGATCCTGACCTGGAACATGATGGTGTCACTGCGCAGCGAAAGGGTTTCATCACCGATGTGCTTGCCGATGCGGCGATGTCCTTCATCGAGACCAACAAGTCGCGCTCCTTCTTCTGCTACGTGCCGTTCAATGCCTGCCACTCGCCCATGCAGGCTCCGGCGGATCTGTTCGCCAAATACGGCCAGCGTGGCTTCAAGGCGATGGATGCGGCGATTTACGCGATGGTCGAGAATCTCGACGGTAATGTGGGTCGCTTGCTGGCAAAGGTCGATGCGCTCGGACTCACCCAGAATACCATTGTCATCTTCGCGAGCGACAACGGACCGAACACGAAGCGCTTCAACGGCGGAATGCGCGGCATCAAAGGCAGCGTGTTCGAGGGCGGCATGAGGGCGCCGTTTTTCATTCGCTGGCCGGGGAAATTGGAAGCGGGCAAGCTCGCCGGGCAAGTCGCCCAGCATGTGGATGTGTATCCCACGCTACTCGACCTCGTGGGCGTCCCGTTGCCAAAAAGCGAGCCGCTTGATGGCATCAGCCTGGCATCACTGCTGCGCGGCAAGTCGGATTTGTGGCCGCAGCGCACGATCTTCGATGTCGGCGGGCATGGAGGCAGAGACGGCGCACTGATTCCCGCGTATTCCGGCACCGCCCGCAGCGCGACGCACCGCTGGGTTCACGATGGCAAGGAAGCGATGCTTTTCGACCTGCGCGCCGACCCGGGCGAGACAACCAACGTCGCCGCGCAGCAGCCCGAGCTGGTCGCGCGGCTGCAACAGGCATATCTCGACTGGTTTCACGCCGCCACCGCGTCCACGAGCGGCAAGATCGAGCGATTCCGTATCGCCTTGACCGAAGGAACCGTTCTCCTCGTTCCAGACGCTGCCCTCAGTGGCGGCGCTCGTTTTTTTGGCAAATACGGCTGGGACTACGATTGGGCCACGTTTCCGACCCCGACAGCCACCGTGTCATGGAGCCTCACGATGCCGCACGCGGGCCGATACGAAGTCACCGTGCTGCACACCGCGAAAACCACTGGCGGCGAGATTAAAGCAAGCATCGGCGACCACACCGTCCAGAGGACGGTCACTACCGTTTATGATCCGCCAGAAATCCCGCGCCGCGACCTCGTCCGACGCTGGGAAGTCCCGGACAAAGTTTTTCAGCCGCTCACGATCGGCTCGCTGACGATACCGGCCGGGCAGCATGACCTCCAGGTTGCTGCGCCATCGGGTGTCGAAGTGCAGGCCGTGCGCCTCACTCGCTGCATCGCAAAGTAATCAACGACCCATCAGAGAACACCATGAAACACCCTCTCACTCTCATCACCGCCCTGCTGCTCGTCCCGTTCGCGACAATGCACGCAGCCGCCGCCCCGAAGAAAGCGCCACCTGCGCCTGAGAAGGCGGCCGCTGCCCCGGTGAGAAAGCCAGCCGCCGAGATGATGCGTATCGCGGCGGACTCCCCTGCCTTTGTATTCTCCCCCGGCAACTGGATCGGCGACGATGGGCGCACGGGAAAGCGGTTCCGTCAGACTTGGAACCCTGGTGCCTATTTTCGGGTCACCTGGGATACCACCAGCTTCGTGCCCGCTGCGGTGCTTGATCTGGATACCTCCACCTTACCATCGAACCTCAAGCCGCCGCTCATCGTCTATAACATAGACGGCGTATGGAAGTCCCAGATCCCATGTGCGAGCGAAATCGTCATCGAAGGCATCAAAGGGGCCGGCAGGCATGAGTTGAGCGTGTATCTGCAAAAGTCCGAGCAAAAGGAACGATGGGGCAGCGAGGGCAAGAGCGGCCTTAATGTGCTGCGCGTCACAGGCCTTGAAGTGGACGCTGGAAGCACCCCAGTTGCTGCGGAGCGTGCCTCGCGATGGGCACTGATCGTTGGTGACAGCATCACCGAGGGTGTGGGTGCGACGGAACTGTCGGCCTACTCACATCTCGTGGGGCAGGCTTTGCGGACACAAGGATACGAATACGGCATCAGCGCTTCCGGCTGGAGCGGCTGGCTTCGCCGGGGTGACATTCCTCCAGGGGATATTCCCGGCTACTATGTTGTCACAGGCTCCACCAATGGTGAGGGCGGCACCTACGACGAGGCGAACAGCCGCTGGAACAAACTCGACGGCAACGCTCATTCGCTCCTCGACAGCCAGCGGAGAATCAGCGCCTACGGTCGCCCGGGCGAGGAACCTGCCCTTATCATGATCAACTACGGGACCAACGACGCGCTGGGTCGTTCCAATCCCAGCGACACCTTCGCCAGCATCGTTCAGTGCCTCGCGGCCCTACGCAGAAGCGCGCCGGAAGCGCAGATCGTATTGATCATCCCCTTCGGCCAGTCTTTCGCGCAGGAACTCAAAGCCGCCGTCGAGGTTCACAAGAACAATCATCCCTCGGAAAGCAAGGTGTCCGTCATCGACCTTTCTCCTTCCGTGGCAAGAACACTGTCCGTAAAGGAGGGGTTAATGGGTGGCCTGCATCCGAACGATCGCGGCCACGCGACTTTCGCCGCAGCAATCATACCACAGGTTATGCGACTTCTGCTCTCTGCCTCCAAGTGACCCAGCGCCGTCCTCACCCCCTTCACTACACACGAAATCCTATGAAACATCCTCTCGCACTCATCACCGCCCTGCTGCTCGCACCACTGGGTATTACTCAAGCCGCTGAAATCAAGCTTGCCAGCGTCTTCGCTCCCAACGCTGTGCTTCAACGCGACAAGCCGGTGCCGGTCTGGGGTTGGGCCGACGCGCACGCGCGGGTCACCGTGGAGTTTGCCGGACAAAAGAAAGATGCCACTGCCGATGCGGGCGGGAAATGGTCGGTGGCGCTCGGTGCGTTTCCAGCGAATGCCGCGCCCGCATCGCTCACGGTTTCAGCGCCGCCGGCGAAGCCGATCAGCATCGCAGGCCTCGTCGTCGGAGATGTGTTTCTCTGCGCGGGTGGCAGCGAGGTCGGCAAGCGCGGGACGGAGCTGGATGCGACGCCGGATGATCCGAAGATGCCGCCCGTGCGCGTGTTCGCAGTGTCGCCCAGCACGGCGCGTGAGCCGCAGGCGGATGTGAAAGGCCGCTGGATGCCCGCAGTAAGCAGCGGTGTGAAAGGTTTGCCAGCGCAGGCCTTTCATCTCGGCCGCACGCTGGCCGCGGAAAACAAGGTGCCGGTGGGGATCGTCAGCATTTCCATCGGCAATCCCGCTGAATGCTGGATGAGCCGTGAAGCGCTCACTGCCACGCCCGAGGCTGTGCCGATCCTCGCCTTTTACGCGAGCGATGCCTGGAAGCAGCGCACCGTCGGCACCTATGAGGAGCGATTGAATGCGTGGATGGAGATTCAGCGCAAACTCCCGCTCAATCCGCCGCCGAAGCCGAAGCAGGATGAGGGGGACACGCTCGCGAAGCAGGAACCGGCATCGGTGTGGAACGCGTGCGTGGCCCCGCTCGTGCCGATGGCCTTGCGCGGCGTCGTGTGGGACGGCGGCGAGGATTGGGTGAGCCAATGCCGGGCGTTTCAGCAAGGGCAGCTTCTTCCCGCGATGATTGCAGATTGGCGCAGGGCTTTCGGCGGTGCCGCGATGCCTTTCATCGTAGTCGAACTGCGCCCGCACCGTTACGCGGTGCCGTTTGGAATTGATGGACGGCTCGCGGCGGAACTGCGCGATGCCCAACGCTCGGCGGCGGCGAAAGCGAAAGCCACCATCGTGACGACGATCGATTTCCCGGCCGATCCCGCTCCGCGCGAAGTCGCCACCCGCATCGCCGATGCGATTCAAGGACGCGACAACTCCGGTCCAGTGCTCGCACGCAGCGAGACGCAGGGCGACAAGATCGTGCTGCACTTCACTAACACGCGCGGCGGCTTGAAGACGCAGGGCGGCGAGTTGAAAGGCTTTGCCATCGCATCGTCCCTCTATCGCTGGGTGTGGGCGGACACGAAGATCGAAGGCGACACGATCATCGTCTCCGCGCCCACGGTGTCGAAGCCGGATGGAGTTCGCTACGCCTATGAAGACCTGCCTTCACGCGGAGCCACGCTCACCGACGGCGAAGGTCATCCCGCCGCGCCCTTCCGCACCGACACGCATTTCGCCGTCACCGACTTGACTCTCGACCCAGGCGCTGGCGTGCTGCGCTACAATCCCCGGGTCGATTTCGGCATGGAAGACCCGCGTCTGCCTCGCGTGCTCATCATCGGCGACAGTATCTCCGGCCACTATCTTTACGAGTTGCGCGAGATCATGCATGACAAGGCCAACGTCATCGGCGAGTCCAGCGTCTCAGCGCGTTATCCGTTCGAGAAGTATCGCTGGTCCTATGTCAGCCAGCACTTCTACCGCAGCGACTACGCCACCAAGGACAATGACTTGAAGAACTTCCTCGCCGAGCAAGGCCCGTTTGACATCGTGCATTTCAACAACGGCAGCCACAACTTCTCCCACGCCAATCCCGGCGACGAGAAGCCCTACGCCGAGCAGCTTCGCAAAGTCGTCGCCACCATCCGCGCCTCGGGAGCCGTGTGTCTCTTCGCCAACTCCACCGGCACCGTCGCCGACAACACCATCCCGAAATCGCCGCGCTACCTC
>JAPLUM010000136.1 GCA_026397605.1 Verrucomicrobiota bacterium
GTGTGTTCTTCGCTCCATCGGCTTCCTCAATAGGAGTCCAGTAGCCAATATTTTCTATTCCATGCTTCTCGAAGAGTTTGCAGGTATGGTCACGAAATCTAGCCAAAAGAGCGTCAAGCTTACCTTCGTTTGTCGTGTAGATTCGAAGTTCATAAACCTTGGAATCTGCCGCTTGAGACTGAGTTGGTTGGAGCGATCCAAAGCCGATGGCTGCAAGCAGGAGTAAAATGAGTCGGTTCATGGTTTCAATATGATGGATTTTTTGGGATTTACACTCTGAAAAAACTGAAGACTTTCAATTGGAGCCATTCATGAGCATTGGAATGGTTCTGATAGGCCAAAGCAGATAGACTGATCCTACTCATGACAAAGGCGGAGTTTGATGTATCTACTAGCTTTTACTTTCGATGTCAGATCCAAACTCAACCTCTGCTGCTGGCTTGACTTGGGCTCCGCTGGAGCCTGGCTATGTGGAGCATGTAGCTGAAAATCAGCCGACTCGAGCACTGCTCTTGATCAATGTATGCGGGTTTTTGATGGGTTACTATGCCATGCCAAATCAATGGTTTCAGATTGGATGGTTGGCCTGTCTGACTTTGCCTTGGCTTCTTTTGGGCGGGATGCAGCAGTTGTTTACAGGACTGACCCAAGACGTCTGGTTGCGATGTGTAATAGGGCTCATTTCTGTGATGGTGATCAGATCATCTATGTTTGACTCTCCAGGCATGGGCATTCGAGATCTGTGGGTAGGATGGATGAGTAGCGGACTGTTGATCTGTCTCATGATGGTATTGTGGCAGGTGGGAACCGTTGGTCGAGCATTCCGTATCATCAGCACTACGCTGGCAACCACTGCGGCACTGGCTGCTTTTGGCAGTATGGCTATTTTTTATGTTCTTGATGAGAGGGCCGTGTTTGGTCTGCGTCTGACCAATTGGTTTGTTTATGGCGGGTGGAACTCTGTTTGCACTGGCATGACCTTTGGATTTGCAGCAGTCTGGGCAATCAATCGCTGGTGCCATGCTACGAAGCGTTTGGAGAAGGTTTGTTTTCTGAGTGTCGCTATTTTTTTGATTTGGGCCACCCTGTTGTCGATGAGCCGAGGTGCTCTATTGGCTTTAGTGGCTGGTCACGTGGGTTTGATCTTCAGTCGTGGCTGGCGGCTTTCCCTGCGTCCGGTTTTATTATTGGTTGCCTGTATCGGGTGCTTCCAGATTTTGGCACCGCAAATCTCAAAGATGGGTGTACGTGATTTATCCGAGCATTTGAGCCGGCCCAAGCTGACGGAGGAAATGGTTTCAGACGGAGTGATTGCTTCTAATCCTGCCAAACGCTTGATCATGCGCGGAGATTCACATCGCTTCTCCATTTATGCGGCTGGCTTTAATAGCATGACAACCCCAAGTGATTGGTTGATTGGGAAGGGGCTATGGTCCTCAAATGATCGATGGTCCTGCTCACTGCCATGGAATCCGGAGCATCTTCATAGTGTCTTTGTGGATACTTTGGTTCGAGGTGGTGTTTTGGCTCTAGCTAGTTTTTTTGTCGTGCTCGTCTGGGGGCTCTTTCGTTCCTGGTTGCTGGCTCAGCAGGGTGAGGATGTCTGGATGATGCTAGGCTGCTTCGGTGTGGCTGGATTAATATTTGATGGTGATAGCGCGTTTTCTTTGCTGAGTGTTCCTCGCTTTGAAACCCTTATCCTGTGGGTTCCTTTGGTCTTTGCGTCGGCTCGTTATACAACTCGGAATCGTGAGCTAAAAACCGTAGCTAGCGCTCAGGTCTCCGCATCTCTTTAACTGCCTCGTGTCTGCTCAATCACACCAATCTATGTGGCACCTGGCCCGCAGCCTGTTTAAGCAGGCACGGCAATGGGCGAGGGACATGATGGCCAGCAATACCTTGGACCCATTTCCCATACGAAAATGGTTTCAAGGCTACGGCCCAAAGCGGCTGAAGGCCGATCTTAAAGCTGGGTTTTCGGTGACGATGTTGGACCTTCCTCAGGGCATGGCTTATGCAGCTGTAGCGGGCTTGCCTCTACAATTTGGCACCATGTGCAGTGCCATTTCAGGTATTGTGGGATCCATTTTCGGTAGCTCGCGGTTCACTGTACTCGGGCCGACGAACGCTACGGCGTTCATGATTTTTTCCTACTTTGCGGCGGATCCAGGGCTGGATCGAGTGAGTCTGATGCCGTTGCTCGTTTTCATGGTTGGCACTCTCCTGCTTTTTGGTTCATTTTTGCGGATCGCAGAATTGGCACAATACATTAGCCGCACGGTGATTGTGGCTTATGTGACGGGTGCAGCTCTACTCATCATGGCCAATCAACTGGCGCATGTCATGGGGGTGAAAATGATGGTTCTTTTGGATGATGGCACCAGCTTTCAGGCACGAACACTTCCTGGGATTTTGATCCATTTGGTGAAATCTGTTCCTCAAGCTCATTGGCAAAGCTTGGGTGTCGCAGCGATGACGGCATTAACCTATTATGTATTCCGTCGGTTCAGACCTGCCTGGCCAGCACTTGCTCTAGCGCTCATCTTGGCTTCTTTGGGCACCATTCTACTCTCGGGCTTTGGGATTGAGGTGCCGACGTATGCCAATGCCCGCTTTGGCATCCTTGATCTTTTGCCACCTTTCCCAGACTTTGTTTCACCACGCTTTCTTTCGGATTTTAGCCGACTTTTTGGATTGGCTTTAGCACTAGCTTTTTTGGCCACGATTGAAAGCTCTTCCATGGCTAAGACACTGGCCAGCGTGAGTGGTCATCGTGTAGATGCGAATCAGGACATGTTTAGTCTAGGCATGGCCAATTTGAGCTGTGCATACCTCAGTGGGATGCCAAGCTCTGGATCACTGACTCGCAGTGCGCTAAATCAACAAAGTGGAGCGCGCACTCCTTTTGCGGCCTTGTTCAATGGTTTGTTTTGCCTGATAGGTGCCCTTACTTTGGGGCATTTGGTGGGCTACATACCCCGCGCTTCCTTGGCCGTACTGATTATCTGTGTGGCCGCCTCTTTGATACAACATCGCAATATTCGCATCTGTTTGAGCGCTACAGGTTCAGATGCACTGGTTTTTCTGGTGACTCTTGCTGCCACTCTCATGGTTCCGCTCCACGTAGCTATTTTTACAGGGGTCGGCATTTCCGTGATGTTGTATTTACGAAAAGCCAGTCAACCATCCCTCGTTGAATATGAGTTTAACCAGGATGGACAGCTTGCGGAAGCTTCTAAGGTGGGCGGCCGCCAGACGCCCTCCGTTTCCATCGTTCATGTCGAAGGTGAGCTGTTCTTCGGTGCGGCTGACCTGTTTCGCACTCAGATCCAGCGCACCTGTGGCGATCCCAATCTACGCATCATCATCCTACGATTGAAAAATGCGCGCCACATGGATGCCACTAGCGTCATGGCCCTCGAGGAATTGGTAACGCTGTTGCGCCGAGACGGCCGCGATCTTCTCATCAGTGGTGTGATGAAAGATGTCTATAAAGTCCTTCGCGATTCAGGGATTGTGGAAGTCATTGGAAAAGACAACATCTTCCTAGCCAGTCCCAGCAATCCCAATGTAGCCACGCGGAATGCACTCAAACGAGCTCAACAAATCCTAGGCACCACTGAAGCGGATGTGAAGATCTTCTTTGATCCGAGTAAACGAAAGGAAGATTCATTCTAAACGCAATCAGGGGGCAATCTGCGATTCTAGATCAAGGAGCCACTTGCACAGAGACTGAATTGCTCGTGACCGCTGTAGCCATGGCTGCATTGGTGACGCGGACGTTGTAGCTCAAGGTGCTCGCGCTTGCGCCAGAATTGAAAACGTAGGTGGCGCTTGTGGCACCCGCAATCAGTGTGGTTCCGCGATACCACTGGTAGGTCGGTGAGGTGCCATTCGCGGTAACGGAGAGAGTCACAGAGACGTTCCGTGGCACGGTCCCTCCTGATGGAGCTGTGCGTGATGCCACGACTCCTGAGACGGGCGTGATCACATTGACAGTGAGTTCACTGCTTTCCAGGCCAGCTGGAGTCAGAGGATTGGATACTTTGACCTTAAACTTGGGTGAGCTTGTAGCCGCTTCGGTAAAGGTGTAGGTTGGGTTTGTCGCATCTGCGATAACAACATTGTCTTTGTACCAGACATAGCTCAGCGAACTGCCAGCGGCCGATGCCGTGAGAGTGAATTGAGCACCTGTGGCCACTGAAGCTGTGGTCGGCGCTGTGCGGCGAATCTGTACATTGCTCAAAGGTGAAACAGTCGTGACAGGGAAGGCAGCGCTGAGAATGCCAGATGCTGTAGTGGCACCATTGTTGACGCGCACGAAATAGTTCGTTGTACTTACTATGGTAGCTGAGGTGAAGCTGTAGATGGTGCCTGTTGCCCCGGGAATGACCGTCGTCCCTCGGAGCCATTGATAGGTAAGATCGTCTCCCATTGCCGTGACATTCAGTGTCACAGGTTTATTCAGCCCCACCGCCTCATTTGGATTAGTTTTGGTAATGGCGATGCCTGTGATAGGATCGATCACATTCACCGTGAATGTGCTGCTACTGATGCCTGTCAGAGTCAGCGGATTTTTAACCACGACACTGTAGCTTTCGCTGCCTTTCGTAATGCGCGAGGTGCCGCCATAGGTAGGACCTGTTTCCCCAGCAATATCAGCACCATTACCATCCTTCCACTGATAAGTCAGGGCTTCACCGTAGGCAGAGACAGAGAGTGTGAAGGGGCTGCTAATAGCAACTGAACTGGTCGTCGGTGCAGTGCGAGTGATAACCACATCTCTCACTCCGTCAATCACACTGACAGGCAGAGAGTTACTCAAAACTCCACCTGGCGTGGCGCTATTGAAAACCCGCACGTTGTAGTTTGTGGTGTTTGCTGTTGGTCCTGAATTGAAGCTATAAGTGGAGGTCTTGGCTCCTGGGATTAGCACGTTGTTTTTATACCATTGGTAGGTGGGCTCTGGCCCCATTGATGTCACAGAAAGTGTCACTGGGGTATTGAGTGCCACATGGGGGGTCTCCACGGTAGGAGCGGGTGTGCTGCGGCTGAGGACGACGCTTGAAATCACAATTCCAAGCTTTGCCCCATTGCTGATGGCCTGCACCTCGGTTCCTGATTTGATCAGGCATTTGTATTCGGCGATATCAGCTTCATCAATCGCCGTCAATGAAAGCGTAGCCGTCGTGGCACCACTGACACCAGCGCCATCCGTGAGGGCAACACCATTTTTCTGCCACTGATACGTCAAAGCGGTCAGATCCGCGACGACTAGCGCGTCAACACTCAAGGTGACATTGCTGCCTATGGCGACATTCTGAGAACTCGGCTGACTGGTGATGAAGATGCCGTTCATGCTGACAAGGCCAGATCGGATGGCAGATGAGGCCAGTGCTCGGATTGATCGTGAGAGCGACTTTTGCAGGGTTTGTCGTGGGATAAGTCACTGCATTTTTTGGACTGACCCTGATGGAGAGATTTGGATCAGTCGAAGTCAACCCACCGCGAGTAAAATTGATCCGCGCATTCTTGTCGATTTCAGACACTTGAAGAGCATTCGTGTTGACTGCTGGTGCGAAGTAGATCGACCCAAAAGCTTTCAACGTGGTAGGACTAAAACCAGGTTGATAAATCCTTTCTGAGATCGGCTGTCTGCCTTTCGTCCAGCGAAGATCACCTGACAGAGGCGTCGCTAGACTGATAAATCCGCCCAGAGAAGAAGTGTTCAAATTAATAGCCTGAAATACATACAGCTGTGCTGATAAACTAACGAGTGTGCCAGAGGTGACTGAAGTCCCATCAGCCAAACGTCCGGCTAGTGTAGCCACCCCACCATTCGTCATCGTAAGCGCCAGATAACCACCGCCTTCAGGTGTATCAGTCTGGCCAATCCGCGCAGCTTCAGGTTCTAAGCCGACATTGAACCGCAGAGATGTTTTATAACTACCGGTGGCAGCGGCAAATGGGTAGTCAATAAAAGGCCCACTCCTGAATTTTGCATCCCAAGAATGTCGGTAGCCATAGAGCTTCGTCGAGTTCACTTGATCACTAACAAACCCTTCGAGTTCTCCAGAAGATGTGTAGATGAAAAGTAAGGCGCGAATGGCTTTACGATTGGGGCGATTGAAAGTGATAATGCTCTCATAGACACCTGCACCATAATCACTGCTAACAGCATTAAGATTAAAGGCACCAACAGCGCGGAAGGTTTCTCCAGCCAATTGAAGAGCAGCTGTGTAGGCTGAGTTATCCGTCAGGATAACGTCCAAACGCCCGCCAAGGTTATTATTAAGAGGCTGAGAAGGAGCGACCTGCGCCACATACTGACCCGAAGCTGCTGCAACAAGAGGCAAAACTTTGAGAGGACTGGAAACGGGTATGGCACTGCCGATGGCATTGCTGACAGTCGCCCTCGCTGTGAAGTTCCCTGAGGCTCTTGGGATACCGCTAATGAAGCCCGTATTAA
>JAPLUM010000794.1 GCA_026397605.1 Verrucomicrobiota bacterium
GTAACGTTAGTATTACTGGCGGAGGTAGTCTCATCGCATCCAGATTGACTCTCGCTGGTCCTCTAACGGTCAATGGAGGCTTCTTGACCACAGCCTTGGTATCCAGTGATCCCAACTTGGCAGTTTCGGGCGTAGGCGGAATTGTTCTCACTTCAGGTACGAGTCTGCCCGACGCCTTGAATCTTTCTTTGAACTCGTTCGGTTCATTCATCCAGCTTGAAAATGGTTCCAACTATTCGACATCCTCGTTTAACTCGGTAGAAGGCAGTTTTGTGGCCCTTGGCACAGGCTCACAGTCGAGCACACTTAACCTTTCCGGTAGTGGTACGAGCACTATCAATGCAGCGATCACGATGGCGGACAGTCAAGGTTTAGGGTTGGGAAATCTGCTTGTTTCTGGCAGTGGCACCCGCGTTTTGGGCGGCGGAAATGGTTACACTGGAACCACGACAATTAATGGCGGCACACTCCAGATTGCTTCGGGTTCGCTGACTGAAGTTCTGCCAGACCGCACTGATGTGACCTTGGCAAACGCAGCCGGTGCTCAATTGGATCTCAATGGGAAAAATGAAACCATCGGTTCCTTGGCTGGCGGGGGCACTACCGGAGGCAATATTGCTTTGGGTTCAGGCACGCTTACGACTGGGACAAATGGCCTAAGCACATCCTTTGCTGGTGTGATTAGCGGCCTGGGCGGACTGACAAAAGTGGGCAATGGCACGCTTAACCTCAGTGGAGCCACTACTATTACAGGTTCAGTGAATGTCAGGTCTGGAGCCCTCACCTTATCACGAGTCGGCGGTGGCACCTTAGCGAATACAACCAATGTGTCTCTTTCCGGCGGATCTTTGAATGTGAATACTTCGAATACCATTGCGGACCTCTCGGCCACGTCTAACTCAACCATCAATCTGGGAACAGGTGCCACGCTGACAACTTCAGCAACTGCCGGTTCCACGGTTCGGGATGTGAAAACTAGTTCAGCCTTACCTATATTAAATATTCCATCCGGCACTGAGGGATTAAAAGTGGGCATGAGCGTCAGAGACCTAGATGCTCCGAGTGAGTTAGATCAGGGCGCTTACATTGTTCAGATTCTCAGCGCGACCCAGGTCTTGATTAGTACAATCCCCTCACAGTCAACCACTAACACTCCGTTGGATACCGTGAAATGTTATTCTTTCGGTTCAGTGAGTCAGGTCGCTGCATCTCTGAAGGGGGATGGAACTTTGGTGAAAAATGGATCAGGTGATCTTTTGCTGGGTGGCGGCAATAGTGACATGACAGGAACGCTTGTTTTCAATGGCGGCACGATCACAGCGGGTGGGTTTAACTATGCAGGGCGTAATATTATCCAAGGGACGATCAGTGATGCGGCCTCAGTTGTGCTGGGTAGCACGGACGCTGTTAACTTGAATCTAGCCTCTTCCCGCCCCCTCAATCTACTGCCATTTGAGCGTATCGGTAGCCTTGCGGGAGGTGGCTCGAATGCGGTTGTGAACTTATCGGATCTAACTTCAAGGGGAGCTTTAGCTGTGGGTGGGAATAATCTTTCCACCAACTACAGTGGTTCTATTCGCGGCGCAGCTGGGTCCTTTCTGATCAAAGAAGGCACCGGGACTTTCACCTGGACAAATGATGATGCGTTGGCCACGGACGCCACGATCCGTGTGGATAATGGAAGGATGCAAGTGGACGGAAGCGTTGGCCTGAGGCCAAATTCTAACGTCGTTCTAAGCAACGCTTCTGGTGCCAAGTTGGGCTTGAGTACAACGGATGTTTTAGGGGAGGAGATAGCGTTTATTTCCGGTGGTGGCCGTGGCGCGTCCCGCCCTTTTTTAAATGGTGTCCAAGGTGCCTTACTTGGTAACTATCTTGTGGGGGGATCTTCAGAAATAGAGATCAGCACACGCCTGACTTTGAGTAGCAGTGCTGCAGGTCAGCTCTATACTTACGGTGGTAACATTACTGGCACAGGGGATCTCGAGAAAAAAGGCAACAACACACTTCTATTATTGGGGAACAGCACCTACAGCGGTGAAACCGTGATCAAGAGTGACATCAGTAACACGACAAGCATTTTAAGCATCGGTGCCTACAGTGCAAGCGCAGGTGCCGGGGCTGTGGGTTCAGGCGGCTATGGATCACTGCCGAGCACGACGCGTCTGAAAATGATTTCAGGAACTTCCGGCCTCACCAATGCCAATGTCCAGTTTGATCTCAATGGCTCGACTCAAACACTGAGCGCGCTTTCGGTTCAGAATACGAATGGGACTCAGATCATCAATTTGGGAGGCGGCACGATTAATATCAATACAGTCAGTGGACAGCTGAATGGATTTTTCGGCGGTATGTTTAATGGCCGTGGAACAATCAATGTCTTAGCAACACAAGGCAATGGATGGTTCATCGATGGAAGTATCATTCCAGGTAACAGTGCCATTAATAACAACACTACCCACACGGGTAGTTTCAATATAGCAGGCGGTCGAGTCGTGCTTTCAGGGCCCTCTGGTAGCCTGGGGGATACCGTTCATACCAGCATCTCTAGTGGGGCTACTTTGAATGTCTCTGTTTCTGACAAAATAGGTTCTCTAAGAGGTGGTGGAAGTCTTGAACTTCCAGGCACAACATTGACCGTCACTTCTGCGCCCGAAGGACCGATCAATGATAATTCGTGGTCCGGCATAGCGTCGGGCAGCGGGAACTTGATTTTGTCGGAAACCGCCAGAATGCGTATCACTGCCAATCAAACCTTTACGGGTCGTTTAACAGTCAAAGACTCAGCTCAGCTGATTCTCGATTACAGCAATGGAACGACGAATAACATCATTTCTGGTTTACTGACCTTGGCTGGGGCCAGTGTTCGAATTCAGGGCGGCACATCAGCAATTGTCGATTCAGTTGTTGGCGGGAGTCGTTTAGAGTCTGGATTGACGACTATTTCGGGAGCTCCATCTGGGGCCATGCTAGGTCTCGGTTCCATGACGCGAATCTCTGGTGGCATTCTGGAAGTTCTCGGTGCGCCAGTGGGGATCGCCAATGATGCGGAAAATGGTATCCTTGGCGGGTACGCCACTTATGGTGCTAGCAGAAATATCACCACTTGGGCTGTGCCAAACGGTTCAACTTCACCTATTCAAGGTCTACCAGACAGTGCTTATGTCAATAGTATCGGCAGCGCCAGTTTGGATAGTAATTTTGACGTCGTATCGAATCTCAGTAACTGGGACCAGGATGTCAACACACTGCGGTTCAATACCAATACAGGAGGGAACACCATTGAGGCGATTATATCAGGGGACTCAAGAATCTTGACTTCAGGGGGGATTTTGGTGACGAAGGCAGTGGGTGCACAAGAAATCAGAATAAAAAACGAAGGTACGGATGACGTGCTTACTTTGAGCGGTGGAGATAGTTCAGCGGTTGGTAATGAATTGATTATTCATCAGCACAACACGCTCGGAAATCTGTTCATTGAGGTCCCCATCATCAACAATCCAAATTTTGGTGCACAACCTCTCAATTTCACTAAAACCGGTCAGGGTAAAGTCATTCTAACGGGGCTCAATTCATTCTCGGGTGCCACCAATATCTCTGCGGGCGTATTGCAGTTGGGAGATGGCGGCTCTAAAGGCAGTGTTGGGGACGGTGTGATTCGGAATAATGGCCATTTGTTTTTAGATCACGGCGGTTTTGGCGGCACCATAGGTTCCAATATCCACGGTGTCGGCGGAATCACCGTTTCTAGTCAAGGCGGTGAAGAAACGTTTAACGGAACATTTAGCAGCTTTACTGGGACGGTGAATGTGAAGTCAGGCACATTGGTTGCAGGTGCTTCTAGCTCAGATGGGGTTACTGGTTCATTGGGATCGGCCAGGGGGCTGACTGCAGTGGCGGGCCAAGGGACGCTGAAAGTTCAAAGTGGCTTTTTGACTGCCGAGACGATTCTTTTGAGCGGTGGCGGTGATTTATTCACTAGTACTGGCGGTGCAACACTCTTGGGGCCGGTTTTAATCAGTGAAAATGGATCTTCGATTGGCTCTGCGGATGATGGTGCGGCCTTGCGCTTAGCGGGTCCGATCATCAACCAACCTGGCACAGACATTGCCTTTAATGGCGGGGGCATTGGGGCTTCTTTTGCAGGAAGGATCATCATCGCCAATTCCAACAGCCAATTGGGGAAAATCACTCTTGGCAGCACTGGAAAGCAGACTCGTCTTTACATCGGCGCTGGACATAACAGCACTGCCGCTGGAACGGGCTCGCTCGGTCGGAGTGATGTTGATAATCGCGGTGTGATTGTGGTGAACGTGAGTGACAACCATTATGTGCTTGGATCACTTATTTCAGGCACAGGTGGACTGACGATCAATCGCAACAATGTCTATCTGACCCGGGACAACACCTTCAGTGGGCCCACCTTGGTCGGCGGAAATGGTTCTGGGGTCGCAGGTATTTCTGGAGGGGATACGCTGAATTCAGCTGCGGAATTGCGTGTTGGCAATGATGGCTATTCAGGCAGTCTGGGATCGGGCAACTTGATCATTCAGTCATCGACTGCTGCCAGTTCGGTTGTCCGCTTTAGTTCGCTTAGAAACCAGGTGGTGCCTAACAACATTACCTTGAATCCTTGGAGTGACGGTGTCACTGCGCGCAATGCTTTCCTAGTCTCTCAAGGACTTGGTTCCATTAACTTGACTGGGACCATCACAGCCGGAAGTCATGATGCTTCTAACCGGGCTCCCAATACTCAGAGGGCCGTCATTCAATACAATCAAGGTGGTAAAATGACCTTGTCCGGCACTCTGATTACCGGTGAGGGAAATCGACTGGATTTCCAGCCTGTTGGCAGTCCTGTTCTGGAAATTGCTGGGAGCGCAGATAATGAGATCTGGGGGCGCTTTTTAAGTGGCTCGGGTGCGACTGTCTTCAGTAACTCAGGCACCACAACCCTCAGGGGCTTTAACAACTTTGCTGGAGCCAATGTTTATATTCAAAAAGGCACTTTATCCATCAATCACGAGATTGTTCTGAATTCAGGTGGAGGGGTTGATTTTGATTCTGACCCTGATCCAAGCAATGCGACGAC